>NZ_JBFRFA010000032.1:0-43026 GCF_052114585.1 Pedococcus sp. 2YAF34 | reverse complement strand
GCTTCGTGGCAGGGCGCACTTCCATGGGCTGGGTACCCGGGTGAGCCGGGTAGGCGGGTGGGCTGGTGACGCGGGTGAGGCGGGGGACGCGGGTGAGGCGGGGACGCGGGGGTGGGCGGCGGCCGCCCGCGTCCCTAGGCTGGGCCGATGGCGCTCGCCCGGTTCCAGGACCTCTGCCTCGACGTGTCCGACGAAGGGCGCCAGGCCGCGTTCTGGTCGGCCGTCCTCGGCCTCACCGCCCGCGAGGGGCGCACCGACCCCGCCGTCCTCGAGGGCGCGACACCGCAGCAGAGCCTGTGGCTCAACACCGTGCCGGAGCCCAGGACGGTCAAGCACCGGGTCCACCTCGACGTCGACACCGAGTCGGTCGAGGCGCTGGAGGCTCTCGGCGCGACCGTGCTGGTCCCGGCCACCGACGAGCAGCGCTGGACCGTGATGGCCGACCCCGAGGGGGGCGAGTTCTGCGCGTTCGTCCGCACCCCCGACCGGCTGCGGCCCTACCACCTGTACGAGGTGGTGGTCGACTGCGCGGTCCCCGAGCAGGTGGCGCGCTGGTGGGGAGAGGTGCTGGGCCTCGCGGTGGGCAGCGACACCGAGCACGACTGGTGGTGGCTGGAGGCAGGTACGGACGCGCGGTCAGCTCCCGGGCTGCCGTTCGAGAGCCTGGTGTTCGTGCCCGTCCCCGAGCCGAAGCGTGGCAAGAACCGCCTCCACTGGGACGTCCAGGCCCCCTCGGTCGACGCGCTCGTCGCGGCCGGCGCCACGGTCCTCGGCACGCAGCCGCACTGGACGGTGATGGCAGACCCCGACGGCAACGAGTTCTGCGCCTTCCCGGTCGACGAGTAGCGGTCCGCGGCCCCTTCCCCGGCCCGGCAGTGCCCACGGGTGTCGGCCGTCGGTGGCCGGACGTAGCGTGGGGCAATGACCCAGACCGAACGTCCCGGCACCCTCGGCGAGCTCGTCGCCACCGGCTACGCCCACCGCAGCGTCAAGGCCGAGATCCGCGCCAACCTGCTGGCCCGGCTGCGTTCGGGTGAGACGGCGTTCCCGGGGATCGTCGGCTTCGACGACACGGTGCTGCCCGAGCTCGAGAGCGCCCTGCTGGCCGGGCACGACCTGGTGCTCCTCGGCGAGCGCGGGCAGGGCAAGACCCGCCTGATGCGCACCCTCGGGCAGCTGCTCGACGAGTGGTCGCCGGCCGTCGCGGGCTGCGAGATCCACGACGACCCGACGGCGCCGGTCTGCACCCGCTGCCTGAGCCTCAAGGCCGACCTGGGCGACGAGCTGCCGGTGGTGTGGCGGCACCGCGACGAGCGCTACACCGAGAAGCTGGCCACGCCGGATACCAGCGTGGGTGACCTGGTCGGCGACGTCGACCCGGTCAAGGTGGCGCAGGGCCGCACCCTCGGCGACCCGGAGACCGTGCACTACGGCCTGGTCCCCCGGGCCAACCGCGGCGTCTTCGGGCTCAACGAGCTGCCCGACCTCGCCGAGCGCATCCAGGTCGCGATGTTCAACGTCCTGGAGGAGCGCGACATCCAGATCCGCGGCTACTCGCTACGCCTGCCGCTCGACGTGCTGCTCGTCGCGACGGCCAACCCCGAGGACTACACCAACCGCGGCCGCATCATCACCCCGCTCAAGGACCGCTTCGGCGCCGAGATCCGCACGCACTACCAGGAGGAGGTCTCCGACGAGGTCCGCCTGATCCAGCAGGAGGCCCAGACGGTGGCCGACGTGCCGGAGCACCTCGTCGAGGTGCTGGCCCGCTTCACCCGCGGTCTGCGCGAGTCCTCCGCGGTCGACCAGCGGTCGGGGGTGTCGGCGCGGTTCTCGATCGCGGCGGCAGAGAGCGTGAGCGCGTCCGCGCTGCGTCGCGCCGCCCGGGCCGGCGAGGCCGAGGCGGTGGCCCGCATCTGCGACGTCCCCACGGTGGTGCCGACGCTGCTCGGCAAGGTGGAGTTCGAGATGGGCGAGGAGGGTCGCGAGCGCGACGTGCTCGACCACCTCCTGCGGCTCGCGACGGCAGAGACCTTCCGGGCGCGCCTGGCCGGCCTCGACCTGTCGGGGTTCACCGAGCGGTTCGCCGAGGGCGACGTCGTCGAGACCGGCGAGCTGGTGCCCGCAGCCGACCTGCTCGCGCAGATCGGGGCGACCCCGGGCCTGTCCAAGGTCCTCGACCGGCTCGGCCACGGCGACGACGCGGGGCCCGGTCAGGTCGCAGCGGCTGTCGAGTTCGTCCTCGAGGGCCTGCACCTCACCCGGCGCCTGGACAAGGACACCGTGGCCGGCCGCACGGTCTACGGGGCCTGACCGTGCCCTCCTCGGGCGCCCACGGGCGCGGGGACGGAGGCGGGCGGGGTACCGGGCGCGGCTCGGGCCCCGGCGCCGGTCACCACGGTGACCGCTTCCGGTACGGGCCGTGGCACGGGGGTGCCGACCCGCTCGCGCCGCCGTTCGACGTGCGCTCCGCGCTCGACCAGATCGGCCGCGACGTCCTCGCCGGGGGCTCCGCCCGCGAGGCGCTGCGCGACCTGCTGAGACAGGGCGTCGACGGACGCCGTGGCCTCGACGAGCTCGCCGACCGCATCCGCCGGGCCCGCGACGCCGCCCGACGGCGCGGTGACCTGTCCGGCACCCTCGACCAGGTGCGCGCCGCCCTCGACCAGGCCCTCGCCGCGGAGCACGACACCCTCGCCGGTGAGGACACCGACGACGCCCGGCTCGCCGAGATGGACCTCGCGACCCTGCCCGACGACGTCGCCGGACAGGTCCGCGCCCTCGCCTCCCACGAGTGGCACTCCCCCGAGGCCAAGTCGATCTACGACTCGATCGCCCAGATGCTGCAGCGCGAGGTCCTCGACGCCCAGTTCGCCGGCATGGCGCGGGCACTGTCGGACCCCGACCCGGAGGCGATGGCCGCGGTCCGCGACATGCTCGCCGACCTCAACCAGCTGCTCGCCGCGCACGCCCGGGGCGAGGACACGACCGACGCGTTCCGGCAGTTCATGGACAAGCACGGCGAGATGTTCCCCGAGGACCCGCAGGACGTCGACGAGCTCATCGACGCCCTCGCCCGGCGCCAGGCCGCGGCCGCGCGGATGATGGCCTCGCTCAGCCCCGAGCAGCGCGAGCAGCTGGCCCAGCTCATGAGCGACGCGCTCGCGGACGCCGACCTCGCCTCGGAGATGGCCCAGCTCGGCGACAACCTGCGCGCGCTGCGACCCGGCCTCGACCGCGGCAGCCCCGTCGGCATGCGGCCCGGCGGTGAGCCGATGGGCTACAGCGCCGCCGTCGAGGCGGTGGCCGAGCTCGCCGACCTCGAGTCGCTCATGGAGCAGGTCGGGCAGTCCTACGCCGGGTCGAGCCTGGACGACATCGACGTCGAACGCCTCGAGCAGCACCTCGGCGCCGACGTCGCCCGCGACCTCGAGGCCCTGCGGCAGCTCGAACGCGAGCTGGAGCGACAGGGCTACCTCAGCCAGGGCGACGACGGCCTCCGCCTGACCCCTCGGGCGGTCCGGCGCCTCGGCGAGACGGCGCTGAAGAAGGTGTTCGAAGGCCTGTCCGCGCAGGGACACGGCGACCACGACGACCGCCGCAGCGGCCACGCCGACGAGCCGACCGGCCTGACCCGCCCGTGGGAGTTCGGCGACGAGCAACCCCTCGACGTGCCCCGCACGGTCGGCAACGCCCTGCGCCGCGCCGGTATCCAGCCGGGCCGGGTCAGCCTCGACGTGTCCGACTTCGAGGTGGTCGAGACCGAGCGCCGCACCACCGCCGCGGTCGCCCTGTGCGTCGACATGTCGTTCTCGATGGTCAACGAGGGTCGCTGGGGGCCGATGAAGCAGACGGCGCTGGCGCTGTCGCACCTGGTGCAGACGCGGTTCCGGCAGGACGCCCTGGAGATCATCGGGTTCAACCTGGCCGCCCGCCGCCTGACCCCCGTGCAGCTCGCCGACGCCGAGCCGGAGTGGGTACAGGGCACCAACCTCCAGCACGCGCTGATGCTGGCGACCCGGCACCTGCGCCGGCACCCGCAGGCGCAGCCGGTCGTGCTCGTGGTCACCGACGGTGAGCCGACGGCGCACCTCGGGGACGACGGCGTACCGACCTTCCGGTGGCCCACGAGCAACGCCACCCTGCGCGCGACCGTCGCCCAGGTCGACGAGCTGCGACGGTCCGGCGCCGCCCTCAACGTGTTCATGCTCGGCGAGGACCCGGGGCTGGCGCGGTTCGTCGACGCCGTCGCCCGGCGCGCGGGTGGGCGCGTCTTCACCCCGAGCGTCGACCGGCTCGGCGAGTATGTCGTCAGTGACTACCTCCAGGCGCGCCGCGGCCGACGGGCCACCGGCTGAGGGGTGGCACCACCGAGGGATCGGGGCCTGCGCGTCCTCTCGGGAGGCCGATGTCGGTGGCCGTCGGTAGCGTCGGCCCAGCACGCCGACCCGGAGACCCGGGGGCGGGACGGACGAGAGCGAGCCGATGGCCCAGCGACACCGAGACCACCTGCCCGAGGACTTCAGCGAGCGCAGCCTCGCCCAGGACGTCCGCGCCGGGCTGACCAGCAGCCCGAAGACCCTGCCGCCGAAGTGGTTCTACGACAAGGTCGGCAGCGAGCTCTACGAGGAGATCACCCGGCTCCCCGAGTACTACCCGTTCGCCGCCGAGCGCGAGATCCTCCTCGACCACGCCGCGGAGATCGTCGGTGCCGCGTCCTGCCGCCACCTCGTCGAGCTCGGGTCGGGCTCCTCCGAGAAGACCCGCGCCCTCATCGAGGCGGTGCTGGCCACGACCCCTGAAGGCGAGCAGGCCGCCTACCGCGCGATCGACGTGAGCGACAGCGCGCTGCACGCCGCCGCCGACGACCTCGCCGCCCGCTACCCGACGCTCGCCCTCGAGACGGTGCGGGCCGACTTCGAGCACGGGCTGGCGCAGGCGTTGGCTGTCGACCGGGGCGAGGTGTCCGGTGGACGGCTGGTCGTGTTCCTCGGCGGCACCATCGGCAACCAGGCACCCGACCAGCGCGCGCACTTCCTCACCACCCTGAGGTCAGCCCTTCAGCCCGGCGACGCCTTCCTGCTGGGCGCCGACCTCGTGAAGTCGCCCGACGTGCTCGTGCCGGCCTACGACGACGCCGCAGGGGTGACGGCCGCCTTCAACCTCAACGTCCTCGAGGTGGTCAACGGCCGGCTCGGGGCCGACTTCGACGCAGCGGACTTCCGCCACGTCGCCGTGTGGGACGCCGAGCACGCCTGGATCGAGATGCGCCTGGAGGCGGTGCGCGACGTGCACGTGCGCATCGCCGACCTCGACCTGGAGGTCGACTTCGCGGCGAGTGAGCAGCTGCGCACCGAGATCTCGGCCAAGTTCACCCGGGAGCGCCTTCAGGCGGAGTTCGAGCAGGCCGGCTTCGCCGCGGCCGGGTGGTGGACCGACCGCGCGAACCGGTTCAGCGTCTCCCTGTGGACCCCGGCCTGACCGCTGTGCGCCGGACCAGCAGGGAGCAGACGGCAGTGCGGGAGATCAGCCGTGCGCAGGCCCGGCGCCTCGCCGTGCGCGCGCAGCTGCTGGACCTGCCGCGACCGGGTGACCTCATCGAGGTGGTGCAGCAGCTGGGCCTCGTGCAGGTCGATCCCGCGGCACCCATCGCCCCGAGCGCCGAGCTGGTGCTCTGGAGCCGGCTCGGGTCGGCCTACCGGTCGGCCGACCTGCAGCAGGCGCTCGAGAGCCGCACCCTGGTCGAGCTCGACGGGCGGATCCGTCCCATGGACGACGTGCCCCTCCACCTGGCCGACCACGAGGCGTGGCCGCCCTGGGCCGACGCCCGCGAGTGGCTCCGGGTCAACGAGCCGTTCCGCCGCGACGTCCTCGCCAGGCTGGAGGAGCACGGCCCGTTGCTGTCCCGCGACATCCCGGACACCAGCGTCGAACCGTGGCCGTCGTCCGGCTGGACCAACAACCGCAACGTCACCCAGATGCTGGAGTTCCTCGTGAGGAAGGCCGAGGTCGCCGTCAGTGGACGCCGGGGGCGCCAGCGGCTGTTCGACCTCGCCGAGCGCGTCTACCCGGACGCCCCCGCGGTGCCTCTCGAGGAGGCCGCCCGGCAGCGGGCGGCCCGCCGCCTCGCCTCCCTCGGCATCGCCCGTGTGGGCGGCACCTCACGGCCCGGTGAGCCGGTCCACGTCGGCGAGGTGGGGGTGCCGGTGGTGGTCGACGGTGTCGCCGGGCAGTGGCGGGTGGATCCCGAAGTGCTCGAGGGCGACGACGTCGACGAGTTCCGGGGTCGCGCCGCCCTGCTGTCGCCCTACGACCGGCTCGTCTACGACCGGTCGCGGGCGCAGGAGCTGTTCGGCTTCGAGTACGTCCTCGAGGTCTACAAACCCGCCTCGCAGCGGCGCTGGGGCTACTACGCCCTGCCGATCCTCTACGGCGACCGCCTGGTGGGGAAGCTCGACGCGAAGGCAGAGCGCAAGGAGGGCGTGTTCGAGGTGTATGCCGTGCACCAGGACGTGAGGTTCACCGAGGAGATGACCGCCGCCGTGGAGGCCGAGATCGACGCGCTCGCCGACTGGCTCGGCCTCGCGAGGCTCCGGTGAGGCCGTCATGACCGGGCCCGACGACGTCCGGCGGCTCGCCGACCGGCTGGTCGCGGAGGCGACCGACCTCCGCGACCGCCTCGCCGCCGGCGACCGTGGCGCCGACGCCGCGCTGGAGCGGGTGGACAGCGCGGTCCGCGAGCTCGGTGCCGCCCTCGCCACGGTCGGCGGCCGCGCCGAAGCAGCGGTCGACGACGGTCCTGTGCCGCTGCCGCCCGTGGAGGTGACCGTCCCCGTCCTGGGTGTCGACGCGTGCAAGGCCGGCTGGGTCGGGGCGATCCTCGAACCCGGGGCGCCGCGTCCCCGGGTGGCCGTCGCCTCGTCGATCTCCGGCCTGGTGGAGTCGGTCCGGCAGTCGCTGGGCATCGAGGTCGTCGGCATCGATATCCCCATCGGCCTGCCCGACGCCAGCACCCGCGAGGCCGACGCCCTAGCGCGCAGGGCGCTGGCGGGGAAGGCGTCCTCGGTGTTCACGACCCTGACGCGCGCTGCGTACGCCGAGGCAACCCGGGCCGAGGCCGACGTCGTGAACCGCGCCCTGGCCGGGCAGGGCGTCGGGGCGCAGGCCTTCGCCCTGCGCGCGAAGATCCTCGAGGTCGACGCCTGGGTCCGCAGCCGTCCCACGGTCGGCGTGCTGGAGGTGCACCCGGAGCTGAGCTTCGCGGTTATGGCCGGGGCTCCGCTGCTCTCCGGCAAGAAGACCGACGAGGGGCGGCGCGATCGGCTCGCCGCCCTCGCTGCGGCCGGGCTCGCCTCGCCATCGGTGCTGACCGGTCCCGGGTATGCTGCCGACGACGTCCTCGACGCGTGTGCCGCGGCGTGGACGGCCGCCCGTCACGCGGCAGGTGATGCGCGGCCGCTGCCCGACCCGCCGCAGACCTGGTCCGACGGCATCCCGGCCGCGATCTGGGCCTGACGGAAGCCCGGCGGTCCGAGCCGGGAGGTTGTCACCGGTCGGGGCTAGCGTGGGCGCAGCCGGGACGCCCCCGGCCCACACCGACGAGAGGGGAAGGTCGTCATGGCCGAGGTCGTGCTGTTCCACCACGCGCAGGGGCTGACGAAGGGGGTGACGGCACTCGCCGACGAGCTCCGCAGGCGGGGCCACACGATCCACACCCCCGACCTCTATGACGGCCAGACCTTCGACTCGCTGGACGAGGGTGTCGGGCACGCCCGCGAGGTCGGCTTCGAGACCATCGGCGCCAAGGGCGTCGAGGCGGCTCAGTCCCTGCCCGCGGAGGTCGTCTACGCCGGGATCTCGCTCGGGCTCGGCCCCGCCCAGCAGCTGGCCCAGACCCGTGGCGGGGCCCGCGGGGCCATCCTGCTCTGCGGGGCGCTGCCGGTCTCCGAGTTCAGCCCGACCTGGCCCGCCGGCCTGCCGGTCCAGGTGCACGCGATGGAGCACGACCCGGAGTTCGACAACGAGTGGGACAAGCCGGCGGCCGAGGCACTGGTCGCGGAGGCCGGCGGGGAGCTGTTCCTCTACCCCGGCGACCAGCACCTGTTCATGGACTCCTCGCTGCCGGCCTACGACGCCGAGGCCACCGCGCTGCTGCTCGACAGGCTGGACGCGTTCCTGGCAGGGCTCTGACGCGAGCGGTCCTAGGGTGTCGGCCGTGCCTGCTCCCGTCGCCCTGCCCTCCGCCGATCAGCTGCACCTGCTCGACCTCTGGCTGCCCGGCGCCGAGGTGGTGCACGACCACAGCTGGGGCCAGGTCGAGCGCGCGGTGCGCGAGGTGGTGCACGCGGGCCGGCGCTACATCGTCAAGGCCGGCGGCCCTGACGACCACCACATGGCCCGGGAGATCCGGGCGCACCAGAGCTGGCTGCAGCCGTGGACCTCGCTGGGTCGGGCGCCTCTGCTGGCTTTCGCCGACCTCCCCACCCGCCTGCTCGTCACCCACCACCTGTCTGGCCGGCTCGTCCTGGGCACCGAGCACGAGCACGCCGCGGCCACCTACCGCCAGGCCGGGGAGCTGCTGGCCCTCCTGCACCGTCAGGGCGGCACCACCGACGAGGGTCACGAGGCACGGGAGAACCGCAGGACCCTCGCCTGGCTCGACTCCCCGCACCGGATCGCCGGCGACGTCGTGGCGAGACTGCGCCGACTCGTCGCCTCGTGGCCGACCCCGTCCACGACCCTCGTGCCGACCCACGGTGACTGGCAGCCGCGCAACTGGCTCGTCGACGACGACGGCGTGGTCAGCATCATCGACTTCGGCCGCGCGGCACTGCGCCCGGCCATGACCGACCTGGCCCGTCTGCAGGTGCAGCAGTTCCGTGGCCGGCCTGACCTGGAACGCGCCTTCCTCGAGGGGTACGGCGCCGACCCCCGCGAGCCCGGGGCGTGGCACCGCACGCTCCTGCGGGAGGCGGTCAGCACCGCCGCGTGGGCGCACCAGGTCGGCGACGAGGAGTTCGAAGCCCAGGGGCTGCGCATGGTGGACGACGCCCTCGCGGCCATCTCGGCCTGAGCGACGCGCGCTGGTCCGGCTCTCGTCCGGCTCGAAGGGGACCCTGCGGGCACGACCAGTCGCGGCACCCGGTACCAAACGAGGGCACCGGGACGGAGCGGTGCGCTGATACCAGCCGTTCGGCCAGCAACTCTCATCCGTTCAGCACCGGCAAAGAGGACATATCCGCAGGTCAGGGGTGGCAACGTCACAGGCACTGGTCCAGCAGGGACCGCTCACACCGGGAGGACTTGTGGCTCTACGCCGCCCACTTCGCACCGCCATCTCACGACTCGGCACCCAGCAGACGGGGCGGTGGGCAGCGCGCGCCCGACGCGCAGTCGGTGTCGCCGCCCTCGGCTCGATCGCCCTCGGCGTCGGCGCGCTCGCACCGGCCGCCATGGCCGACACCGCACCGAGCGGGACGGTCGGCAAGCTCTCGTACACCTCGCACTACTGGCCCTCGTTCGTGTCCTCGCCGTCGGCGATGGCCGACGCCTGGCAGAGCGCGTCCCGCACGGCGTACTGGGGGTACTGCAACACCGGGGTGACGCCGGTCTCCGCCGACGGGCTCTCCAACCAGGCGTACTGCGGCACCAACTCCAACATCATCTCCCACCTGGTGGTGCCTTTCACGGCCGCGACGGACGGGTCCTGGACCTTCCAGTTCGGCCCGGACGCCGGCAACGGCAGCGAGCTGCTCGTCGACGGCGTCGTCGTCGTGGGCCACTGGTACGACACCTGGGCGGGGGGCAACCTGGACAACACCTCCGCGTCCCTCTCGTACACCGCCGACCTCACTGCCGGCGCGCACACCATCGAGGTGTATGCCGCCGAGCCGTGCTGCGACGGCGCGTGGGGCGCCCGCTACCAGGCAGTCGGTGCGTCGTCCTGGACCCCGCTGCAGACGAGCCCGCCGCAGGTGAGCGTCACCGGACTGCCCGGCAGCCGCACGCTCGAGTACGGCAGCGCCGACCCGGGCTGCCTCGTCACCGACGCGTTCGACGGCACCCTCTCGCCGGCGGCCATGATCTCGGCGACCAGCGGTCCGCGTGCCGCGGACGGCCTCGGCGCCCGCACGGCGACCTGCTCCTACACCGACAGCCGCGGCCTGACCGGCTCGCAGAGCGAGCAGTACACGGTGGTCGACACCACGGCACCGGCCATCACCGGCATCCCGGCGACCCGCACCGCAGAAGCGACCTCGGCCTCCGGGGCGAGCGTCGCCTGGGACGCGCCGTCCGCCACGGACGCGGTTGACGGCACCGTGCCCGTCACCTGCACCCCGGCCGCCGGCTCGACGTTCGCCGTGGGCGCCTCGACGGTGACCTGCGCGGCCACCGACGCGGAGGGCAACACCAGCTCTGCCTCGTTCGCCGTCGAGGTCGAGGACACCACCGCACCGGCCCTGGCGACGCCCACCACGGTGGCCGCCACCGCGACCGGGTCGTCCACGCCCGTCACCTTCGACGCACCGGTCACTGCGACCGACCTCGTCGACGGGGCGGTCGTCCCCGCGTGTGTCGACGACCG
Source organism: Pedococcus sp. 2YAF34 (assembly GCF_052114585.1). Taxonomy (NCBI): domain Bacteria; kingdom Bacillati; phylum Actinomycetota; class Actinomycetes; order Micrococcales; family Intrasporangiaceae; genus Pedococcus; species Pedococcus sp. 2YAF34. The sequence goes on along the minus strand of NZ_JBFRFA010000032.1, from coordinate 32,441 downwards.
TGGCACCTCGCTCACGCCGGCCGGCGGCTCGTTCCGACCGGGCTCGACCACCGTCACCTGCACCGCGACGGACGCCCACGGCAATGCCGTCTCGAAGTCCTTCACGGTCGACGTCACCTACGGCTGGTCGGGCCTGCTCGCGCCGGTCGTGGACGGCGGCTCCTACAAGCTGGGCCGCAGCATCCCCGTGAAGTTCGCCCTGACCGGGTACTCCGCGGAAGTCACCGACGGCGCAGCGCGCCTCGTACTGACCAAGCTCGCCGTCACGGGCTCGACCAAGGACGCGACCGCCACCTCGACGGCCAACCTCGGCAACGCCTTCCGCTACGGCGACGGCCAGTACATCTACAACCTGGACACCCGTCCGCTGTCGGCCGGTGCCTGGCAGCTGCAGGTCGTCCTCGGTGACGGCGTGGCCCACACGACCACCATCGTGCTGAAGTAACCACGCTCCGCCGCCCTGCGGCGGTGGAACCAGCTGGGGTCACGGCGAGAGCCGTGGCCCCAGCTGTCGTAGGCCGCCCCGGAGCTTTCGGCCCATGGGCCGCATCCCCGCCCACCGCGCCATACCCAGCCCGCAACTTTCGGCCCATGGGCCGCATCCCCGCCCACCGCGCCGTACCCGACCCCGAACTTTCGGCCCATGGGCCGCATCCCCGCCCACCGCGCCGTACCCGACCCCGAACTTTCGGCCCATGGGCCGCATCCCCGCGCCCCGCGCCGTACCCAGCCCGCAACTTTCGGCACATGGGCCGCTTTCCTCCCCACGGCCCGCGCCCCACGGCCTGTGCGTACCCTTGCGGTTACGTACCCGCCCGGCTACGTTGACTCCCATGGACTCCGTACTCCAAGCCCTGGCCGACCCGAGCCGTCGGACCGTCCTGCGCATCCTGCGCGACCACTCGGCCACGGCCGGTGAGCTGGCGGACGCCCTGCCCATCGCGCGGCCCGGGGTGTCGCGCCACCTGCGGGTGCTGCGCGAGGCCGGGCTCGTCGACGTGCGGCAGGAGGCACAGCGGCGGATCTACAGCCTGCGTCCGGAGGGCCTCGTCGAGGTCGACGAGTGGCTGGAGGACTACCGCGCGTTGTGGCAGCACCGCCTCGACGCACTGCACACCGAGATCGCACGAGGGAAGAAGGGGACGTCATGAACATCATCGGAACGACACGAGCACTGGACGGGACGCGGGGGGCCGTGCGGGTCGAGGACGTCTACGACACGGGTATCGACGACCTGTGGGCGGCCTGCACGACGCCGGAGCGGCTGGCTCGCTGGATCGCCGAGGTCGACGGCGACCTGCGCGAGGGGGGCACGGTCCACGCGACCTTCACCAGCACCTGGAGCGGGCCGGCGGTGATCGAGGCCTGCGAGGCGCCGCACCACCTCCTGCTCACGACCGAGCCGGGCACGGAGGACGAGTCGCAGCTGGAGGCATGGCTCACCGCCGAGGGCGATCGCACCCGGCTCGTGGTCGAGGAACGCGGCCTGCCGGTCGGGTCGCTGCACTTCTACGGCGCGGGGTGGCAGGTCCACCTCGAGGACCTCGGGCGCTCGCTCGCCACGGACGGCCCCGTGCACGAGGGCGGTTGGTCGGCCGAGGCTCCCGCCGCCGCCTGGAAGGCGCGGTGGACCGAGCTCACCCCCGCGTACGAGGGCGCAACCGACGACTGACGCGCCCCGAGTGCGAGCCACGGGTGCCCGGCCACCCGCGCCCGGCCACCCACGCTGGGCCACGGGTGGCCGGGCCGGCCGAACCGGGCCCAGCCCAGCCCAGCCCATGGTCAGAACCCCTGGTCGACGATCCGCCACCGGTGCCGCGCGTCCGGCCGGGCGAGGACGAAACCCCAGGGCAGACGCGTGTGGTCGGGCACGGTCAGGTCGGTTCCGCGGATGACGACCAGGTCGACGGGCACCCGGACGACCTCGGTGCCGGCCGGGAGCACCGAGTCGAGCTCGTGGTAGGCCTCCACGGGCTGCATGTCGACCTCGTCGACGACCCATGTGGCGCGGAACCTGCTCAGTGTCCCCATGCGGGCGGGGTCCAGGATCGCGTTCATGGTGCCGACGTCGTGCGCGTTCGAGGCGTCGAGGTAGGCCGCGACCACGTCCTGGGCGTTGGCGCGGGCGGACGGCACCGGGACGTGAGAGCTCGGGGCGGTGGCTAGCCCAACGGCGGCCACCGCGAGCACGAGCCCGTCGACCACCAGCCCGGTGATGAGCCAGCGCGTCGCGCGCGGCCGTGGTCCCGGCACGGACCCGGGTGCGGCCAGGCGACGGCGGACCACCAGGCCCGCGACTCCGGCGACGGCACCCAGCGCCAGGACGAAGAGGGTGAGGGCAAGCAGCAGCACCCAGAGCAGCGTGGGGGTGAGGCGCAACATCTCTGCCGGGTTCACGGGCTCCTCACCGGCCCGCGGTGCGGGCAGCCGCGACCGCCCCATGCCCCGCCCCCGAGTGCTCGATAAGGCCCCCTGCGGTGCCTGCCTGCCGGCAGTCTGGCAGGACGGTGGGGAGGGTGGAGGCGACACGGCAGAATGCGCGCCATGACCGACGACGTCCAGGCCCGCGAGGCCCGCGAGCTGCTCCTCGCCCATGCCGACCGCACGCTCACCGGTCGCGTCGAGGATCCTGCCGTGCTCGCCGCCGTCGTGGGGATCGAGCGGCTCGTCGTGGCCACGGGCTCCACCGATGCCGCCACGCTGCGGGCGGCCGTCGAGGGCCGGCTCACCGAGTTCGGGCCCGGCTCGCACGTCGCCGACCTCGTGGGGCAGGCGGAGCGGCACGTCGTCGCCGGCCTGCTGCGACGGTCGACCGGGCAGTCGATCGACGCTGCCGTGGTCAACCCGGAGGCGGGCGCCTACCCCGTGACGACCGATGCCACGCTGGTGCGCGCGGCGGTGCGGGCGGCGCAGCGCTCGTTCGACGTCATGCCCTACTACGGCATCCGGTACGGCGAGCGCGGAGCGCGGTTCGCGAGCTCGGACTCCGCGTGGCTCATCTCGCTCGCACCGCTCGACGAGGAGCAGGCAGTGCGCCAGGTGGCTTGGTTGTCCCGGGTGCTCGCGGGGCGCGGCATGCCCTCCTGGCTGATGGAGCTGCACCTCGACGAGCTGGTGGCCGAGGTCCGTGCCGCGGTCGACGACGCGGCCGTCGGCGCCCTGCCCGCCGCGGCTGCGTCGCTGACCTCGGCGCGCCGCCGGCACGTGGACGACGACCTCCTCGCCCTCGCCGACACGTGGGCGCACGAGGTCGCAGGGGGCGGTCTGCCCGTGCCCCGGACCGGCGCGCTCGTCGCCGCTGCCACCGCAGACGTGCTGCTCGGCGTGACCAGGGACGACCACGTCCTCTTCGACTGGCTCACCGATCGCGAACGGGTCAGCGCCGAGATGGCCGCCGCGCTGCACGAGGTGCGTGACCGGGTACGCCGCCGCGTCGGCTGAGCACAGCGGGAGGCTGGGTACGCGCCACCGTCCGGCGAGCCCTCCCGCCGCGCCGTCACACCCGCCCAGCGGGCACTCGGTAGGGACCTTGGGCGCTTCCTCCACCCCACCGGGCAGGGGAAGACTGTGCCCGAGAGCAAGGGAGGACACGTGGGCAACCTGGCGACCCCGAACCTGCCGTCTCGCGACTTCGACGCGACGACGGCCTTCTACGCAGCGCTGGGCTTCGAGCCCGCGTACCGCGACGAGGGCTGGATGATCCTGTCCGGGCACGACCTCACGCTGGAGTTCTTCCCGTTCGCCGGCCTCGACCCGGCGACCAGCTCCTTCAGCTGCTGCCTGCGCCTCGACGACGTCGACGCCTTCTACGCCCGGTGCCGTGGGACCGGGGTCCCCGAGGCGGACCGAGGGTGGCCGCGCCTGCACCCGCCCCGGCTCGAACCCTCAGGGCTGCGCATCGGCTACCTCGTCGACCCCGACGGGACGCTCCTGCGCCTGATCCAGAACCCGTGAGCTCAGGGTCAGCCGGCCTCGGCCGCGTTGGTCAGAAGTTCTGGGCCATGTTGGCGAACCGGGCGTAGTGACCCTGGAACGCCAGCACCATGTCCTTGGTGGGGCCGTTGCGGTGCTTGGCGACGATGACGTCGACCTCACCCTCGCGGCCCTCGAGCTTGGGCTCGCGGTGGAGCAGGATGACCATGTCGGCGTCCTGCTCGATGGAACCCGACTCACGCAGGTCGGACATGGCGGGGCGCTTGTCTGCGCGCTGCTCCGAGCCACGGTTCAGCTGGCTGATCGCGATGACCGGGACCTCGAGCTCCTTGGCCAGCAGCTTGAGGGCACGGGAGAACTCCGAGACCTCCTGCTGGCGCGACTCGACCTTCTTGCCCGAGCTCATGAGCTGGAGGTAGTCGATGACGACGAGCTTGAGGTTGTGCTGCTGCTTGAGGCGCCGGCACTTGGCGCGGATCTCCATCAGCGACATGTTCGGGGAGTCGTCGATGAACAGCGGCGAGTCCGAGATCTGGCCCATGATGCGCGCCAGCTTCTTCCAGCCGGCGTCGCCGATGGTGCCCTTGCGCAGGTCCTGCAGCTGGATCTGCGCCTCGGCCGACAGGCAGCGCATGGTGATCTCGCTGCGACTCATCTCGAGGGAGAAGATGGCCGTGGCCTGCTTGTGCTTGATCGCCGCGGCGCGGGCGATGTCGAGGCCCATGGTCGACTTGCCGACGGCGGGACGCGCGGCCAGGACGATCATCTGACCGGGGTGCAGGCCGTGGGTCAGCTCGTCGAGCTCGATGAACCCGGTGGGCACACCGAGCATCTCGTTGGCGTCGCGGCCGGCAGCGACCTCGATCTCGTTGAGGGTGTCCTCGAGGACGTCACCAAGGGCGACGTAGTCCTCTCCACCGCGCTTGTCGGCGACGGCGTACACCTCGGCCTGGGCGGCGTTGACGATGTCCTCGACGTCGCCGTTGCCCTGCTGGTAGCCGAGCTGGACGATGCGGGTGCCGGCCTCCACCAGGCGGCGCAGGACGGCGCGCTCGGAGACGATCTCGGCGTAGTAGCCGGCGTTGGCCGCGGTGGGGACGGCCTGGATCAGGGTGTGCAGGTAGGCCTGGCCACCCACGCGCTGGAGGTCACCGCGCTTGGACAGCTCGTCGGACACGGTGATCGCGTCGGCGGGCTCACCGCGGCCGTAGAGGTCGAGGATCGCGTCGTAGATCAGCTCGTGCGCCGGGCGGTAGAAGTCGGTGCCACGCAGGCCCTCGACGCAGTCGGCGATGGCGTCCTTGGACAGCAGCATGCCGCCGAGCACGGACTGCTCCGCGTGGACGTCCTGGGGAGGCACCCGGTCCTCACCGGGCGGGCCGTCGCCTCCAGAACTGAACGCGCTGGTGCTCAGCTCCGCAAGAGACACTCTGCCAACTCCCTGCAACCGCGATCGAGGACGAACAACGCCGATGTGATTCGAGTACACCACCACCCGCCGACAACGGTGGGGACCCGGTCGGTCACCGCGCGGACGTCGACCCGTGTGGGGTGGGGCGACAGGCTGCGGGACCGGCTCGCGGAGGCGACCCGCCACACCGTAGGGGCGCTGCTCCCTCCCGCTCAAACGGCCCCTGTGGAGAGCGTGTGGACAACGTGTGCGCAACGCCCGGGCCACTTGTGCACAGTCGGGGGATAACCCTGTGGACGCGCGGCGACCAGCAGCAAACGCACCTCGCTGACCTGCACGGATGTCGTCCACCGGGTGTGGACCCGAAATAGTTCGGGCGTGTCCGTCCGACGAGCGCGCCTGTGAACCCCTGCGCTCTGTCGGTGGTGCGCCGTAGCCTTTCCAGCATGTGCCGAAACATCCGCCAGCTGCACAACTTCGAGCCTGCGGCCACGACCGAGGAGGTGCGGGCGGCAGCGCTCCAGTACGTCCGCAAGGTCAGCGGCAGCACGAAGCCGAGCCAGGCCAACCAGGAGGCGTTCGACGAGGCCGTCGCCGAGATCGCCCACGCGACGCAGCACCTGCTCGACCACCTCACCACCAGCGCCCCTCCCAAGGACCGCGAGGTGGAGGCGGAGAAGGCACGCGAGCGCGCCCGCACCCGGTACGGCGCCGCCTGACCGAAATCCCTTCGAGGCCGGCCACAACCGGCCAGCAGCATGTCCTCATCGACGTGTGATGAGTTCCACGACCGATCTCGGTCAGACCCTGTGAACCCGCCGACCGAAGGACCTCCCAGGACTGCCACCACCGACGACGTCGCCGTACCGCGCGACGGGCGCGGGGTCGCCCCGGTCAGGGGTTGGCGGCCTGCCGAGCAGCGTCGGCGCACTGCGTGACGGCGCCGGGGATGACGTCGTCGACCTTCTTCTTCTGCGCGTCGAGCACCGCGCCGAGCATCTTGCACAGGTCCCGGACGTCGGCCCCGGACACCGTCCCCGAGCCGTCCGTGCCGTTCTGGAGCTGGTTCACGACCTGGTTGGCGATCTCGTCTGTCTGGGGGTAGCTCGAGGTGTCGCGGTTGGCGCCGCACGACACGAAGAGGGTGAGCACCAGCACGACGTTGACCCAGGTCGGCAGCGTGACGGGGCGGCGCGTGCCGCCGACGGTCACCGGGACGGGCTTGGGCTCGGGCGGCCCGGCAGGCGGCGGTACGGACACGTGGTTCCCCCTCGTGGTCGGCGACCGCGGCTGACCGCGGCGTGGCGACATTCTGACGCCCGTTCGGCCATGCTGGCTCCGTGACACACCCCCTCGTCCGCGCGATCCGGCACACGGTCGAGGGCGCCGGGGACCCACAGCGCGCGCTGGCCCAGCAGGCCTACATGAAGTCGGCGATGCCGTACCGCGGCATCACCTCACCTGAGCTGCGCGCCCTGCTGCGCCCCCTTCTCGCCGACCCACGGCTGCGCCCCACCGACCGGGGCGACTGGGAGGCCGCGGTGCGCGAGCTCTGGGACGGCGCCACCCACCGCGAGGAGCGGTACGCCGCGATCGCCCTGACCGGCCACCGCACCTACCGGCCGTGGCAGGACGCCGAGACCCTCCCGCTCTACCGCCACCTCGTCGCCACGGGCGCTTGGTGGGACCTCGTCGACGAGGTGGCCAGCCGCCGGGTCGGCCCGATCCTGCTCGCCGACCCGGTCCACGTGGCACCGGTCGTGCGAGCTTGGGCCACCGACCACGACCTGTGGCTGCGCCGGACCGCCGTCCTCAGCCAGCTGACGTTCCGCGAGCCCACCGACACCGAGCTGCTGCGCGCGTGCATCGAGCCCAACCTCACCGACACCAGCTTCTGGCTGCGCAAGGCCATCGGCTGGGCCCTGCGCCAGTACGCACGCACGGAGCCGGAGATGGTGCGGGCGACGGTGCAGGAGTATGGCGACCGGCTCTCCCCGCTCAGCCGCCGCGAGGCCCTGAAGCACCTCTGAGCCGGTGCAGGGCGGCCGCCGGCACCGGGCGCGCCCCACGGACTCGTTCAGGCGCCGAAGGGCCAGCCCTCCTGCATACCGGGCTCGCGGCCGGGCTCGATGTAGTGCTCGAACCCGAAGAAGGCCGTGAAGAACTCCTCGGGCATCCCGAGCATGCCCTCGATGTCGGTGGCCTGGCTGCGGTGGGCCTCGAGCGCTGCCCGACGCTGGGCGAGGTAGCCGGTGACGTCGACCCGCCAGTGGATCTCGTCCTCCGGCGTGCCGAGCGGGTTGCCGTCGTCCATGGGGCGGTCAGGGTCGAAGCTGGTCTCCTGCTGACCGGCCGCCACGGCCTGCTCGTACCAGCGCCGCACCTGGTCGCGGTTCATCGTCGACTCCAGCAGGCGCGGGCGCCGGCCGGCGAGCTCGGCGGCCCGGTGCACGACGGCGTGGACGCGCACGTGGTCGGGGTGGCCGTAGCCGCCGTGCCAGTCGTAGCCCACCAGCACGTCGGCGTCCTCCTCGTCGAGCACCGCGGCCAGCCGGCCGGCAGCCTCGTCGAGGTCGGCGGAGTGGAAGGCGCCCGCGTGGGAGTTCTGCTCCCAGCCGGTCATGCCCGAGTCGCGGTAGCCCAGCCAGGCCACCCGTTGCACACCGAGCACCTCAGCCGACGCCTGCGCCTCGCGGCGGCGCCAGTCGGTGAGGGTCTCACCCTCCGGCAGGCCGGCAGCCGGGAGCTCGCCGTGCTCGCCGCCGGTCGCGAAGACCGTGACCACGCGGCTCCCCTCTGCGGCGGCGCGCGCCATGGCACCCGCGGTCTGGGAGGCCTCGTCGTCGGGGTGGGCGTGCAGGAACACGATCGTCGTCACGCGCCCATCCTGCCCCTCACCACGGACACCGGCGGCGGGACCCTCGACAACCCGCGCCGGGGATGTAATAGTTAATCGACTCTATTAATGCCCTCGTCCCGGAAGAGCACCCGCCATGACCACCACGTCCATCCCCGCCCCGGGACGCAGCCACGCCGAGCTCCTCGACCTCGTGGGCCGTCTCGACCTCGCCACCAAGGTGCGCCTGCTCACCGGCGCCACGTCGTTCACCCTCCACGGCGAGGAGTCGATCGGGCTCGAGCCGATGGCCTTCTCCGACGGCCCGACCGGCGTGCGCGGCCTGAAGTTCACCGGCGGCGACCACGTCGCGCTCTTCCCCAGCGCCACGGTCCTCGCCAGCGCCTGGAGCGAGGAGACCGCGCACGAGGTCGGCGAGATGCTCGCGGAGGAGGCCGAGCGCCAGCAGATCCACGTCGTCCTCGGCCCGACCATCAACCTGCACCGCACCCCCCTCGGCGGCCGTCTGTTCGAGGCGTACTCCGAGGACCCGCTGCTCACCGGCAGGCTGGCGGCTGCCTACGTGCGGGGTATGCAGGGCCGCGGCATCGGCGCGTGCCTCAAGCACCTGGTGGCCAACGAGTCCGAGACGCTGCGCAACTACATGAACTCCGTCGTGAGCGAGACGGCCCTGCGCGAGGTCTACCTGCTGCCCTTCGAGATCGCCGTACAGGACGCCGACGCCTGGTCGATCATGGCCGCCTACAACGACATCAACGGTGTCGCCGCGACCGAGCAGGACCACGTCAACAACGAGGTGGTGAAGGGCGAGTGGGGCTGGGACGGGCTGCTCATGTCCGACTGGTTCGCGACCAAGACCTCCGCGCCGGCCGCACTCGGCGGCCTCGACCTGGTGATGCCGGGCCCCGACGGCCCGTGGGGCGAGGCCCTGGTCGCCGACGTCGAGTCCGGCGCGGTCGAGGAGTCCGTCGTCGACGAGCACGTCGTCCGGCTGCTGCGCCTGGCCGAGCGGGTGGGCGCCCTGGGCAGCGACGAGCAGCGGCGCACCTGGCCCTCGGACTCCCTCGCCCCCGACGCCCCGGCCCGGCGCGAGCAGCTGCGGCGGCTCGCGACCGACGGCATGGTCGTCCTGCGCAACGACGGTGGCGTCCTTCCCCTGGCCGGCCACACCGGCGAGGCCGACAACACCGTCAGCGCCGCCGCCACGGTCGCGCTGATCGGCCGGCACGGCGTCGACACCATCTGCATGGGCGGCGGCTCTGCCACCGTCAACCCGCCCTACCAGGTGTCCATCGCCGACGGCCTGCGCGAGGCGCTCGGCGAGCGGCTCACCGTCGTCGACGGGGTCGAGGTCCGCGAGCGCCCGGTCGCCGCCGACCCCGCGTGGCTGCGGGACCCCGAGACCGGGGAGACCGGTGTGCGGGTGCTCCACCACGACGCCGACGGCGGCTTGCTCGGGGAGGCGCACAGTGACGGCACCAGCGTCAGCGTCGGCTGGGACGACGACTTCCCGCGCCCGGCGGCCAGGGTCACCATCGCGGCCCGCGTCACCGAGGCGGGCCGGGCGCAGCTGGGCGCCGTGGGCGTCGGCGCCTGGACCATCGCGGTCGACGGTGAGCAGGTCGCGGCCAGCACCCTCGTGGCCGAGGGCTACGACCCCGGCGAGGCGATGCTCAAGCCTCCTGGGTTCACCGAGGACGTCGAGCTCGCCGAGGGCGCGCTAGTCGAGGCGACCGTGACCCTCGTCCGCTCCGAGCCGCGGCCCGCGCCCAACGGTGAGGTCAACCAGCTCTCGCACCTCATCGCGTCCGGCATGGGGGTGAAGTCCCTCGTCGCGCGCCCCGTACCGGCCTCGGCCGACGACACCATCGCCGCGGCGGTCGAGGCGGCCCGGACCGCCGACGTCGCGGTCGTGGCGGTCGGCCTCACCGAGGAGCAGGAGACCGAGGCGACCGACAAGTCGACCTTGGCGCTGACCGGCGAGCAGGACGCGATGGTCTCGGCCGTGGCGTCCGCGGCGAAGCGCACCGTGGTCGTCGTCAACGCGTCCACCCCCGTGCTCATGCCGTGGTTCGACCAGGTCGACGCCGTGCTCGTCGTCGGCCTGCCCGGGCAGGAAGGCGGCCACGCGGTGGCCGACGCCCTGCTCGGGGTGCGCGAGCCCGCCGGCCGCCTGGTCACCTCGTGGCCGGCCGCCGACGGCGCCGCCCCCGCCTGGGACGTGGTGCCCGACGGGCTCACCCTGGAGTACGGCGACGGGACCTTCGTGGGATACCGCGGGTACGCCGCCGGGCACGCCCCCGCCCCGGCCCACTGGCTCGGCGCCGGCGACGGGTACGGCGCGTGGACCTACCGGTCGGCCCGCCTGGTCGACGGCGGGTCCGGTGCCGCTGGCTCGGGTGACGGCGCGTCGGCGGCTGGCTCCACAGCGGTTGGCTCCGCTGCGCCCTCCGTCGAGGTCACCGTGGCCAACGGCTCCGAGCACGACAGCCGTGAGGTCGTGCAGGTCTACCTGCGCCCGGACGAGGACGACCAGCCGGTCCGGCTCGTCGGCTTCGCAGGGGTACGGGTCCCCGCCGGCGGCGAGGGCACCGTCACCGTCGCGACCGACGCCCGGCTGTGGCGTCACTGGGACGAGGAGGCGAACGCCTGGGGTGAGCCGCTGACCGGCGGCACCCTGCTCGTCGCCCGCGGACTCGGCGACGTGCGCGCCGAGCTGCCGCTGACGCCGTCGCGGTGACCTCCGGCGACGTGACCTCTGGCGACGGGGCCACCGGCGATGTGACCTCCGGTGCGGCGAAGGCGTCCGAGGGCGGCCCGCGGCGCGGGCGCGGGCGGCCCCCGGGCTCGGCGAGCCGGCTGACGCGCGAGCGCATCGTCGAGGCGGCAGCGGAGCTCTTCGCCGAGCGAGGGTTCCACGCGACCGCCATGACGAGCATCGCCGAGGCTGCGGGGCTGAGCCAGACCGGCCTGCTGCACCACTTCCCCGCCAAGGAGGAGCTTCTCGCCGCAGTCCTCGAGCACCGAGACCTGCGCGACCTGCAGACGCTGGCCGCCGGGCGGGACCACCCGCCCCGGGGCTGGGAAGTGTGGGACGACATGGTCACCCTCGTCGGCCTCAACAGCGAGCGCGAGGGACTGGTGCGGCTGTTCACCAGCCTGGCCGGTGAGGCCGTCGAGCCGGGGCACCCCGGCCACGAGTGGCTGCGGGCCCACCACCGGTCGGCCGTCACGTCGCTGGCCGAAGCCCTGCGTGAGGCGGCCCGCGACGGCTCGGCCGACCAGGCCGTCCCCGCCGACCAGCTCGCCCGCCAGGCCGTCGCCCTCATGGACGGCCTGCAGGTGCAGTGGCTGATGGACCCCTTGGCCGTCGACATGGCCGACGACTTCGCCACCTGGGTCGGCACCGTCCGCGACCGCTGGGGCCGCTGAGCCACCCCGCCGGTACCGTGGCGCGGTGCGCAGCGCCGGAGGGGCAGGGTCCACCCAGGGCCGGGAGGTCCTGCGGCTCGCCGTCCCCGCGTTCCTCGCCCTCGTGGCCGAGCCCCTCTTCCTGCTCGCCGACTCCGCGATCATCGGCCACCTCGGCACCGCCCAGCTCGCCGGCCTCGGCGTGGCCAGCGCCACCCTCATCACCGCCGCGAACATCTTCGTCTTCCTCGCCTACGGCACCACCTCCATCGTCGCCCGCCAGGTCGGGGCCGGCAGCGAGCGCGGTGCCCTGGGCGCAGGAGTCGACGGCACGTGGCTGGCCATCGGCCTCGGCGCCGTGACTGCCGTGGCGGTCGGGCTCTCGGCCGAGCCGCTGTGCCGCCTCTTCGGCGCGTCCGAGGCAGCGCTCGGGTACGCCGCGACCTACCTGCGCATCTCCGCCCTCGGCATCCCCGCGATGCTCGTGGCCCTCGCGGCCACCGGGGTGCTCCGGGGGCTGCAGGACACCCGGACGCCCCTGGTCGCGTCCGTCCTTGGTTTCACGTCGAACATCGTCCTCAACCTCGTCCTCGTCTACGGGCTCGGCTGGGGCATCGCCGGGTCCGCGTGGGGGACCGTCATCGCCCAGACCGGTATGGCGACCGGGCTCGTCGTCGTCCTCGTCCGGCACGCCCGCCGGGCCGGTGCGACCCTGCACCCGCACCCCGGCCGGGTGCTCCGCGCGGCACTCACCGGCATACCCCTGCTCGTGCGCACGCTCGCCCTGCGGGCGGTCCTGCTGCTCACCACGTGGGTCGCGGCCGGGCTCGGCGACGTGCCGCTCGCGGCCTACCAGGTGTCCGCGACGGTGTGGAGCTTCCTCGCGTTCGCGCTCGACGCGCTGGCCATCGCAGCCCAGGCGCTCACGGGTCGGGCGCTGGGCGCCGGCGACGTGGCGGGCGCCCGGTCGGCCACCGCGCTCATGGTGCGCTGGGGGCTGTGGGGCGGGGCGGCGTTGGGGGTGCTGGTCCTCGCGGTGCACCGGGTGCTGCCACTGGCGTTCACCGAGGACCCGGCGGTGCGGTCGGCCCTCGCGGCGGCGCTGGTGGTCGTCGCCCTGGGCCAGCCGCTCTCGGGATATGTGTTCGTCGTCGACGGCGTGCTCATCGGCGCCGGCGACGGACGGTGGCTGGCGAAGGCCATGGCGGCGACGTTCGTCCTCTACGCCCCGCTCGCCATCGCCGTGCACGTCGCGGGTGACCGGCTGCTGGCCCACGGTGCACCCTGGGCCGTCGCGGTGCTGTGGGCCGTGTTCACCGTGTTCATGGCGATCCGTGGGCTGTTCTTCCACCGGCGGGTGCGCAGCGACGCCTGGGCCGTGACCGGCGCCTCCCGCTGACGCCTGGTTCGAGGTATCCCGCTGCCGGGCTCCGGGCCTCGAACACCTCGAACCAGCTGCCCGACGCGAACGACGCGGTGGCGGTCAGCCGATGCGGGTGGCGGCCTCGCGGCGGGGGTCGCCCGCGGCGAGCAGGGTGCCGTCCGGCTCGCGCGCGGCGACCCCGACCCCGCCGAAGTACATCGACAGCGGCCCGTGGCTGTAGGACGGCAGGCCGCTGTCGGCCACCGCGGCGAGGATGCCCGGGTCGTCCTCGTGGTCGACGCGGGTGGTGCCGTCGTCGAGGATCCGCACGTGCACGCGCGGCGCGTCCACCGCGTCCTGCAGCGACGCACCCTCGAGGCAGTGCCGCCCGAGGACCTGCATGAGTGCCGTGGTGATCCGGTCGGCGCCGGGGCTGCCGATCGCGAGCGCACCACCCGCGTCGGACCGCGCGACCGACGGCGCCATGTTGGAGGCCAGGCGCGTGCCGGGCGCGAGGGCGTGCAGGCCGAGGCGGTTGAGCTCGGGCTCGCCGAGGCAGTTGTTGAGCATCATGCCGGTGCCGGGGACCGTGGCCCCCGAGCCGTACCCGCTCGACGCCGTGATGGTGCAGACCGTGCCGTCGCTGTCGACCGCCGCGACGTTCGCCGTCGACGACGAGGTCGGCAGACCCGCCAGCCCGTGCCGCTCGACCAGCTCGAGCAGGGCGTAGCCGTCCTCCTCGAGGTCGGTCGACAGGTCGTGCACGCCGTGGCGGTAGGACAGCACGTGCCGCTGCACCTCGATGATGCGCGCCCAGCTCCAGCCCGAGCCGCCGAGCTCACGCAGCATCACGGCCAGCATCGGGCCGCCCACCGATGGCGGGGCGTTGGTGGCGACGTCCCACTGGCCGAGGCGCAGCCGCAGCGGGGCCCGCACGACAGCGCGGTATGCCGCGAGGTCCGCGGCCGTGACGAGCCCACCGCGCTCGGCGCTGTCCGCGGCGATGCGCGCGGCCAGGTCGCCCGTGTAGAGCGAGCGGGCGCCCTCCTCGACGACCTGCTCCAGGGTGCGGGCCAGGTCGGGATTGGTCGTGAGCTCGCCCGCCGCCAGGGGCGACCCGTCTGCGTGCTTGACCAGCGGGGCGGTGTTCGGGTCCCACGCGAAGACGCTGTCACCGGTGATGGCGAGGTAGCTCGCCGCCGCGGCCCCGAGCGTGAACCCGTCGTCGGCCGCCGCGATGCTCGGGGCGAGGACCTCGCGCCACGGCGCGCTGCCGTGCCGGTCGTGGGCCACCCCGAGCGCGGCGAAGGCCCCCGGCGTCGCCACCGAGCCGTGCCCCGCGTACAGGGTGACCCCGCCCCCGTACGTCGTGGTGATCTCGCGGAGCCCGGTGCCGAAACGCTCCACGGGCAGCCCTCGCCCGGGCATCTCGACGTTGCCGTCGATGACCTCGGGGTCGCCGCCGGCCGGCCACACGGTGACGAACGCGCCCCCGAGCATGGAGACGATGCCCGGCTCGGTCGTCATCGACGCGACGATGGCGGCGATCGCCGCGTCGACCGCGTTGCCCCCGGCACTGGCGGCGTGCAACCCCGCTTCCGCCGAGACCGGTCCCGTCCCCACGACCGCGACCCGCCTGACCATGCGCCCGATTGTGCCTCGCCTGCAGCGTCGGTGCGCGTTGTGGTCACGTGGACGCGCCCGGCACGGCCGCACCGCCGCGGATAGGGTCCGAGCGTGATCGAGGCGCTGCTGCTGGTGGTCGCCGCCCTGGTGATCGGCTACTCCAAGACCTCCATCGGCGGGCTGTCGAGCATCTCCATCGCCATCTTCGCCAACCTCATGCCGGCCAGGGAGTCGACCGCCGCGATCCTGCTGCTGCTCATCACCGGCGACCTGGTCGCGGTGTGGCACTACCGCCAGCATGCCGACTGGTCGCTGCTGCGCCGCCTCGTGCCCAGCGTCCTGCCCGGCCTCGCGCTGGGGGCGGCGTTCCTGGCCGTCGTCGACGACACCGTGCTGCGCCGCTCGATCGGGGTGCTGCTGCTCTTGATGGCGGCGCTGCAGCTCGTGCTTCAGTGGCGCTCGCCCGACACCTCCGTGGTCGCCCGCTCACGGCCGGCGGCGCTCGGCACCGGACTGGCGGCGGGTTTCACGACCATGACGGCGAACGCCGCCGGGGCCGTCATGACGCTCTACCTCGTGGCGCGGGGCGTCGAGAAACGGCGGTTCCTCGGCACCGGGGCGCTGTTCTTCTTCGGGGTCAACCTGTGCAAGGTCCCGTTCAGCGCCGGGCTCGGACTGTTCACCGCGGGCACCTTCCAGCGGACCGTCCTGCTCGTGCCGTTCGTCCTGCTCGGGACCTGGGCGGGGCTGCACACGGCGCGACGGCTGAGCCAGGCCAGGTTCGACCAGGCCGTGCTCGCCGCCACCGTCGTCTCCGCGGTGGCCCTCGTCGCCCGCTGACCTCGGTGCCGGGTGGACACCCGCCGTACGAGCGCACCCGTCGCCCCCTACGCAGGTCGCCACGGCGGCGCACCGGCACTGTGCCCAGCGAAGTGCGCTCTGCCCACGAAGTGTCGTGGGCAGAGCGCATCTTCGTGGGCAGGGTCAGCCGTCAGCCAGTGATGTCGCCGATGCTGGCCCGGTCCGACTCGTGCCAGGTGCCGTGCGAGCCACCGTCGTAGACGAAGTCGAACGACCGCACGTGGAGGGCCTGCACCTGGTCCTGGAAGAAGAGGTAGACCCGGCTGCGGTGCAGGGCGCAGAAACCCGTCTGGTCGCAGCCGACGTCGAAGTCGCCGACGTCACCCGACACCGGGACTCGCGGCACGAACTTGCCGGTGAAGACCGCCCCGTCGAACCCGTGGACCGTGCCGTTGACCCCCGCGCTGATCGTGCCAGTCAGGTTGGGGCTGACGCCGGCGAAGCTCGTGAAGGTGCCGTCGAGGTCGCGCCGGATGCAGAAATGGCTCGTGCCGACCTGCCACACCTGGATCCGGACGACGACATCGGTCAGCGCCCAGACGTGACCGTCGGGACCCACGTCCCCGAGGTGGTGCAGTGTCTCAGTCACGTCGGCAACCCTCGACTTGCTGTCGGGGGCACACACCGGCGACGTGTCCGCCGCCACCGACGCAGCAGGGGCCAGCACCAGTCCGACGACGGTGAGCAGCAAGACACCCACCCCGGCCGCCAGGCGTCGAAGCAGCAGCGACATCTCCGCACCTCGCCTTCACCCGCACCACGTTCGGCGAGCGGTGCGGGCCCACGACCAATATCCGCGCGCCAGCCGCAGACCGTCAAGCGCGGGCCACGGCCCGGCCGGCGCGGGGCCCGGCAGGTGGGGGACCTCAGCCGTCCTGGGGACCGACCAGGGGGCGCTGCCGCTGCTTGTGGTCGACGTACTCGGCGTGGGCCTGCCGCGTCGAGTCCAGCTCGGCGACCTGGGCCACCGGCACGTCCCACCAACTGCCGCTGTCGGGCGCGTGCACCGTGGGGTCGGTCTCGACGTGGATGACCACCGGGCCGCCGTCGGCCGGTGCCGCCTTGGCCTCCTTGACCGCCTGCTCCAGCTCGGCCCGCGAGTGCACGTCGATGACGTGGGCACCGAGGCTGCGGGCGTTGGCGGCCAGGTCCACCGGCAGCCGTGGCCCCTCCAACCGACCGGAACCCGTGTCGCGGAAGCGGTAGCTCGTGCCGAAACGCTGCGAGCCCAGCGACTCCGACAGCGACCCGATCGAGTGGAACCCGTGGTTCTGCACGAGGACGACGACGACCTTGACCCGCTCCTGCACCGCCGTCACGAGCTCGGTCGGCATCATCAGGTAGCCGCCGTCTCCGACCATGGCGAAGACGTCGCGGCTCGGGTCCGCGAGACGGATCCCGATGGAGGCAGGGACCTCGTATCCCATGCAGGAGTAGCCGTACTCGACGTGGTAGCCCTTGCGGTCGCGGACCCGCCACAGCTTGTGCAGGTCGCCCGGCATGGAGCCGGCCGCGCACAGGACGACGTCGCGCGGGTCGGTGAGCTCGTTGACCACACCGAGCACCTCGGCCTGGGTGAGCAGGCCCGGCGCCAACGCCCCGGTCACCTCTGCCGCGGGGTGGTATGCCGCCTCGACGCGCGCGTCCCACTCGCGCCAGAGCGCCGCCTGGCGGTCGCGGTGGGCCGGCTCGACGGCATACCCCTCCAGGGCGGACGTCAGCGCGGTCAGGGCCTCACGCGCATCGGCCACCACGGGCAGACCCGCCTGCTTCCCCGCGTCGAACCGCGCGACGTTGATGTTGACGAACCGGACTCCCTTGTCCTGGAAGGCCGTTCGCGACGCCGTGGTGAAGTCGCTCCACCGGGTGCCGACACCGACGACGACATCGGCCTCGGCCGCCAGCGCGTTGGCAGCAGTGGTTCCGGTCGACCCGACGGCGCCCATGAGCTGCGGGTGCCCGTGCGGCAGCGACCCCTTGCCAGCCTGCGTCTCCCCGACCGGGACACCGGTGGCGTCGCAGAAGGCGCCCAGCGCCCCCTCCGCGCCCGAGTAGTGCACACCTCCACCGGCCACGACGAACGGTCTTGCGGCAGAACGGATCAGCGCTGCGGCGTCGGCGATGTCCACCGCCTCGGGCACCGGACGGGCCACCCGCCACACCCGTTCGGCGAAGAGCTCGACCGGCCAGTCGAAGGCCTCGGCCTGCACGTCCTGCGGCAGCGCGATCGTCACGGCGCCGGTCGCGGCCGGGTCGGTGAGCACCCGCATGGCCGCCAGCAGGGCCGACGGCAGCTGCTCGGGACGCTGCACGCGGTCGAAGAAGGCCGACACCGGCCGGAAGGCGTCGTTGACGGTGACGTCGGCGGCGTACGGCTGCTCGAGCTCCTGCAGCACCGGCGCCGACACCCGCGTCGCGAACGTGCCGGAAGGCAACAGCAGCACCGGGATCCGGTTGATGGTGGCGAGCGCCGCACCGGTGAGCATGTTGGTCGAACCGGGTCCCACCGACGCGGTGCAGGCCCAGGTCTGCAGGCGGTCCTTCTGCCGCGCGAAGCCCACCGCCGTGTGGACCATGGCCTGCTCGTTGCGGACGAGGACGTAGGGCAGGTGCTCGTCGTGGGCGGCCGAGCCGTCGCCGAGCTCACCCTGCAGCAGCGCCTGCCCGATCCCGGCGACGTTGCCGTGGCCGAAGATGCCGAGGCAGCCGGCGAACAGCTTCTGCCGGTCACCGTCGCGCTCGGTCCACTGCTGGGCGAGGAACCGCACCAGCGCCTGCGCCACCGTGAGCCGTACGGTGCCGTCGGCGTCCGCCGTCGATCCGTCGTGCGACGTCATCGGTTGCCTCCCAGGGGAAGTCGGGGGTCGACGGCTTGGCCCTCCCACGTCGCGCGCACCCAGCCGTGGGCCGGGTCGTCGCAGATCAGCCAAGCGCGCTCGGCCCCGGGACCAGCCATGACGTTGAGGTAGTAGAGGTCGTAGCCGGGGGGCGCCATCGACGGCCCGTGCCACCCGTGCGGCACGAGCACGACGTCGCCGCTGCGCACCTCGGCGAGCACGTCGATCGGTCGGTCGGCGGTGCCGTAGACCCGTTGGTAGCCCACGGGATCCGGGTTCGGGTCCGCCGAGGACTGCGGGGACCCTTCGGTCACCTGGACCTCGAAGTAGTAGATCTCCTCGAGCTCGGTCTCCACGCCCGGCCGCTCCTCGTCGTGCTTGTGCGGCGGGTAGGAGCTCCAGTTGCCCGCAGGCGTCACCACCTCGCAGGCGATCAGCGAGTCGGCCTCGAGCACCCCGGGGATGCCGAAGTTCCGCACCTCCCGGCTCGCCGCGCCGGCCCCCCGCAGCTCGACCGGCACCTCGGCGGCGGCGAGGTGCCGGAAGGAGGGAGTCGGCGGCAGGTCCCCCGCCGTCGTGACCGCTGAGCACACGGCCACCCGCGCCGGGCCGCCGGTGGCGGTGAGGGACAGGTCTCGGCCGCTCGCGACGTACGTCACGTCCGTGGGTCCTGCGAACACCGAGTCGCGCCCGGCGAGCTCGGCCCGGTCGGCGCCCGACTCGACGAGGACGGAACCCGACAGCGGGACGACGAGGTGCTCACGGTCGGGTGCGCTGACCTCGCGGCGCTGACCGTCGCCGAGCGCCACGACGGACAGGCCGGTGTGGCGCCAGCCCGGGGTCTCGGCGTCGACCACGAGGTCCCAGCCGTCGCGGGCCGCCGAACCCCGCGGGAGCACCCAGCGCGCGTCGTCGCTCACGAGGCGCCACCGTGCACGAGGTCGGCCGCGATGTCCACCGCTGCGGCGACGTCGCCGTCGGCCGGGTAGAGCAGCGCACGCCCGACCACGAGCCCGCGTACGGCGGGGAGCTCCAGCGCCCGCCCCCACGAGGCGTAGGTGTCGCGCGGGTCGCCGTCCGGGTCGCCCCCCAGCAGCAGGGTGGGCAGCGTCGTCGCCTCCATGACCCGGGGCAGGTCGTCGACGACCGGCAGCTTGAGCCAGGTGTGGGCGCTCGACGCGCCCAGCGCCGACGCCACGCCGATCGAGGTGATGACCGAGTCGGGGTCGAGCAGGTTGACGACCCGCCCGTCACGGCGCTGGGACAGGAACGGCTCCACCATCGCCATGAGGCCGTGCTCGGCCAGCTCGGTCACCGCCTGCGCGCTCGCCTCGAGGGTGGCGACGGTGCCCGGGTCGTCGAAGCAGATCCGGGTGAGCATCTTGCCGCCGTCGAGGCCGTTCGCGGCGAGGTCGCGGGCGCGGTAGGCGGTGAACCGGTCGTCGAGCTCGAACGTGGCCCCCTGCAGGCCGCCCCGGTTCATCGACCCGATGGCGACCTTCCCCTCGAGGGCACCGAGGAGGAGCAGGTCGTCGAGGACGTCAGGGGTCCCGAGGACGCCGTCGACACCGGGGCGCGACAGGGCGGTCACGAGCCGCCCGAGCAGGTCGACCCGGCTGGCCATGGCCCGCGGCTGGTCACGCACGCCGAGGGCGGCCCGCGCGGGGTGGTCGGCCGCCACGAGCAGGAGCCGCCCGTCGTCGCGGACCAGCGGCCGCAGGCACCGGTTCTCCCAGGCGTCGCGGATCCGGGCAGGCTCGCGGGCGCGGATCTCGGTGAGCTCGGCGACCGACACGCGACCGGTGGTGGTCATGCCCGGCTCACGGCGAGCAGGGCGAGGACCTCTTGCTCGGTCGGCATGGCGGTGGAGCACTCCAGCTTCGAGGCGACGACCGCGCCGGCGACGTTGGCGAACTCCAGGGTCCGGCGCAGGTCCCAGCCGCTGAGCAGGCCGTGGCAGAGGGCACCCCCGAACGCGTCCCCCGCGCCGAGGCCGTTGACGACCTCCACGGGGAACGCCGGCACCTCGACCCGCTCCTCGCGCGTCGCCGCCAGCACGCCCTTCGGCCCCTGCTTGACGACGGCGAGGGACACGCCCCGGTCGAGCAGGGCGTCCGCGGCACGGTGGGGCTCGACCTCGCCGACCGCCACCTCGCACTCCTCACGGTTGCCCACCGCGACGGTGACGTGCTCGAGGGCGGCAGCCACCTGGGCGCTGGCCTCCTCGGGGTGCGGCCAGAACATGGGCCGGTAGTCGAGGTCGAGGACGGTGTGGGCCGCTCGCCCGCGGGCCGCCCACGCGGCGAAGTGGGCCGCCCGGCTGGGCTCCTGCGACAGGCCGGTCACCGTGGCCCACAGGATCCGCGCGTCCCGGATCGCCTCGAGCGGGAGCTCGTCCGCCTCGATCATCAGGTCGGGGGCGATGGGGTAGCGGTAGAACCACAGCGGGAAGTCGTCCGGCGGGTGCACCTCGCAGAACGTCACCGGGGTGGGTGGTCCGTCGACCGCGGTCACGAAGCGGTCGTCCACGCCGAGCTCGCGCAGCGCCCGGTGCACGTAGCGGCCGAACGGGTCGTCCCCCGTGCGGGTGATGAGGGCCGTGCGCAGCCCGTACCGCGCCGCGGCGACGGACACGTTGGTGGCGCTGCCCCCGAGGAACTTCTGGAACGTCTCGACGTCCTCCAGCCCCACCCCGTGCTGGAGCGGGTAGATGTCGACCCCGGTGCGGCCGATCGCCACGAGGTCGTACGGCGCGACCGGCGCCACCGGCGCCACCGCGAGCAGGTGGGCCAGGCTCGTCCGCACGGACTCCAGCGGCCCGCCCGACCCGGGCGCGTTCTCGCCGGAGCCACCCGCGCCGGAGCCAACCGCGCCGGGGTCGCTCGTCAGGATGGTGTCCTGCTCGAGGACGTACCAGCCGGCATACCCGTGACCCTCCAGGGAGCCGACGATGGCGGCGACGTCGACGTCGCCCTGGCCCAGTGGGACGTACATCCCGTCGCGCACCGCCTCGGTGTAGGTCGCCTCGCCCGACTGCACCTGTCGGGCCCGGTCGAGGCGGACGTCCTTGAGGTGGACGTGGGCGATGCGCTCGGGGTGCTCGACCGCCAGGGCTACCGGGTCGCCGCCGCCGATGAGCAGGTGGCCGGTGTCGAGGCAGAGGGCGATTCGGCTGCCGGCGAGCACCCGCGCGGTCTCCTCCCCGGTCTCGACCATGGTGCCGACGTGCGGGTGCAGGGTCGCGGTGAGCCCGTGGCTGCGCGCCGCGTCGTCGAGCCGGTCGAGGTTGGCGAGGAGCGTCGCCCACGCCGCGTGGTCGAGCACCGGGCGCGCGTCGTACCCCTCACGCCCCGAGGCCGCGGCGAGCACCACCACCGACGCGCCGGCCTCCGCGAGCGCCGCCATCGCCTCCTGCGCCTCGGGCAGCGGGTCGTGCCCGGGGTCGTGCACGACCACCGGCACGAACTGCGCCACGGCCGAGAGCCCGTGCGCGGCGAGCACCCGCGAGCGCTCGGCGGCGTCGTCGGGGAGGAACCCGTCGGGCCCGAACTCCGTCGCGCGCAGCCCCACGGCCTGCATCTGGGCGAGGACCGTCTCCGGGTCGTACTGCCAGCCCCACCCGGGCACCTCGCACACGCCCCACGAGATCGGCGCCCCCGCCACGCGCTCCGCCAACGGCCGCGCCGTCACAGCGAGTCCACCTCGTCCAGCCGCACGACGCGGCCCTCGCGGCGCGAGATGTCGCAGGCCTCGGCGACCCGGAACGCCTCGAGGGCGTCGGCCACGGTGCACGGCGACGGGCGCAGCCCCCGGACGACGTCGGCGAAGGCGGTGAGCTCGGCGCGGTACGCCGGCAGGAACCGGTCCATGAACGAGTGGTGCACCGGCCCGGGCGGGAAGGTGACCCCGGGCTCGGCCGAGGTGAGGGCCAGCGAGTCGTCGAGGCCGACGGCGATGCTGCCGGTGCTGCCGACGACCTCCAGCCGCACGTCGTGCCCGGCGCCGTTGTAGCGCGTGGACGAGACCTGGGCGAGCGTGCCGTCGTCGAGGGTGAGCACCGCGGCCGCGGTGTCGACGTCACCCGCCTGGCCGAAGAACGCCTCACCGCGGTTGGAGCCGGTCGCGAAGACCGAGACGACCTCGCGGCCGGTGACGAACCGGATGATGTCGAAGTCGTGGACGTTGCAGTCGCGGAAGATGCCGCCGCTGGTGGGGATGTATGCCGCGTGGGGCGGGGCCTCGTCGCCGGTGACCGCCCGCAGCGTGTGCACGAACCCGAGGTCACCGCTGCGGACCACCTCGGCGGCCCGCCGGTAGCCGGCGTCGAAGCGGCGCTGGAACCCCACGTGCACGGGCACGTCGACACTGGCGGCCAGCTTGGCCAGCTCGATGCTCTCGGCGAGAGTGCCGGCGACCGGCTTCTCGCAGAAGGTCGGCACGCCGGCCTCGAGACCGGCCCGCAGCAGGGAGGCGTGGGCGTTGGTGGCCGCGGCCACGACGAACCCGTCGACCCCCTCGGCGAGCATCGCCCGGGGGCTGTCGGCCCACCCCACGCCGAGCCGTGCCGCGACCCCGCGGCCGACCTCGGCGTTGGCGTCGGTGACGACGAGCTCGTCCACGGCGTCGAGCGCCCTGAGGGTCTCGGTGTGGAAGGCGCCGATCCGTCCGACGCCCGCAAGGCCGATGCGCATGGTGGCCAGCGTGGCAACCGCGGACCACCCTGTCAACCAAATGTCCTGACATTCTCATGTCATCGCCTCAGAACGCTCTGCCGCTACCCTGTCGCCCATGGCCAGGCAGCTCGGGGTGCAGATCGAGGTGCAGATCGACCGCACCTCCCCCGTGCCGCTCTACCACCAGCTCGCGCAGCAGCTGGCCGCCGCCGTGACGGCCGGTCGGCTCCAGCCGGGCGACCCGTTCGAGAACGAGGTGGCCCTCGGCGAACGCCTCGGGCTGTCGCGCCCGACCGTGCGCCGCGCGTTCCAGGACCTGGTCGCCCAGGGCCTGCTCGTGCGCCGCCGCGGGCTCGGCACCACGGTCGCCAACCGCAAGGTGCACCGCCGGGCCGAGCTCACCAGCCTGTGGGACGACCTCACCCGCTCCGGTGACGCGCCCACCACCCGGGTGCTCTCGCTCGAGGTGGTGCGCGACGAGCACGCGGCGGCTGCCCTCGACCTGCCGCCCGAGGCCGAGCTGCTGCACGTCGTCCGGCTGCGGACCGCCGACGCGACCCCCCTGGCCGTCATGCGCAACTGGCTGCCGACGACCTTCGGCGACCTCACCCGCGAGCAGCTCGAGCACGAGGGCCTGTACGCCGTGCTGCGCGCGCGCGGCGTGCGACCCGTCGTGGCCCACCAGGTCATCGGGGCGCGGATGCCGACCGCCGCCGAGCGCCGGCACCTGCAGATCCGTGGCACCGAGCCGGTGCTGACCATGACCCGCAGCGCCTTCGACGCAGCCGGCAACGCGGTCGAGTACGGCGACCACTGCTACAAGGCGTCGAGCTACAGCATCGAGGTCATGGTCGACGAACGCTGAGGCCCGCCGTCCCCGGGCGGGGAGGCGGGCCTCGCGGTCCTGCCCTCGGCTGGGTAGCCGTGCGTCCCGGCCGGGGGGACTACTTGGTCGTGAGCCGCACCGAGAAGTCGGCGCTGTTGCCCTCACCGGAGGCGGTGAACCCGAGCGCCGCCAGGTTCGCGATGTCGGCGGCTTCCTGCTTGGACGAGGGTGACTCGTCCTTGAACGCCGCGACCAGCCCGGAGATGTCGACGTACCCGGCCACCCGGGCCTTGTCGACGTCACGGACGGAGTCCTTGAACCCGGGCATCTCGCCGAGGCCCTTGCCGGTCGACACCTCGGTGGCGTAGTCGTCGGTGAGCGCCAGCACGGACCGTCCCTGACCCGGGCGGAACGCCAGCTCGTCGGGGGAGGTCAGGCCCGACCCGGCCGTGGCGATCTTCTGCAGCACGGCCTGGTCGCCGTTGCCGACGATGGCGACCTTCGGCGCACCGTCCGAGCCCATCCCGCCGAACGCCACGGTGAACTGGCTGCCCAGGGCGGCGGCGAGGTCGTCCGGCACCGAGATGCCGAGCATGTCCTCGACCTGCTTGAGACCGTCGTCGAACTCCTTGGTGCCGAGCGTCGCGCGCAGGCTCTTCTCGACCTCCGGCCACCCCGCCTTGAGCTGGTCGCCCGCGTTGGCGACGCTGATCGCGGCCAGGGTGTCGTCCGGGAGCCCGCTGAGCGCGGCGCCGACCCGCTGGGTGCCCATGAACTGGGTCTTCGCGCCGTTGACGTGGCCGGCGAGCTCGAGGTTGGGCCCGTCGAACCGCAGCGCGACCGCGGTCCGGCCGCTGCCGGTCGGGTTGGCCGCGCCGGAGGGCAGGACCCCCGCGGCGCCGCCCAGCGTCGCCATCAGGGGGGTCGCCTTGTCGGAGTCGAACCACGCGGCCGCGACGCCGTCCTCACCGAGGGCATCCATGTCCTGGCGGAAGGTGGGGGCGTCGGCGAGCGACCCCTTCTCGGTCGCCGTGACGACGGCGTCGAGCGCGGCCCCGTCCTTGCCCTCGGTGCACACGGCGTAGTCCTCCAGCACGCGGCAGGCGCCGCCGAGGCCGGACGCGACCGACGGGAGGCTCTTCTTCGCCGCACCGGCGTCGGTGACCGCCAGGGCGAGGACCGGGGTCGGCTCGTCCTTGGCGGTGGCGCCCGGGACGAGCGCGATGCCGAGGCGCCGGCCCAGCCAGGGCTCCACGTCCTTGGCGTAGTCGACGTCCTTGAGGTTGCCGTCCTTCTGCAGGGCCTCGAAGGCCACCTTGCGCAGGTCGGAGTCCTCCGACACCTGGCCCTTGACCTTCGGGAAGCTGCGCAGGAAGCGGACGGCGTCGATCTTCTGGCCGGCCGACGGGTCGAGGTCGACCTTGGCGAACGCCACGGCCGTCGACGGCAGCACCGACTCGGGCTGCGCGCCGCCACCGCTCAGCGCGGAGTACGCGAAGGCGCCACCGCTGCCGAGCACGACGATCCCGAGCAGGCCGCCCACCAAGGCGACCGTCCGCCCACGACGGCGGGCCGGGGCCGGACCGCCGAGCAGCGGCGCGTCGTCGTCCTCGGGCGGGCGGCCGTGAGAACCGTGGTCCCCTGCGGCGTGCGCGGCGAGGGCCTCCTGGGAGGGGTATCCCGCGGCGTACTGGGACTGGTAGGCCGACGGCCGGTAGGGCTCGGCGGGCTGGTCCCCCTCCGACCGCTCAGGACGGCTCGGCTCGAACAACGATCCGGACATGCTTCTCCCCCGTGTGGTCTGGCGCCTGGTGCAGCCGCCCCCCGGCAGCTGTGGCGACTGTGCGGCTGCCGACTATACGAAAGGCCCGGTCCCCCCTGCGGGGGAACCGGGCCTTTCGAGCCGAACGGACGATCAGCCGGCGACCACGTCGAGCTTCAGGGTGGCCTGAACCTCGGGGTGCAGGCGCACGAGCGCCTCGTGGGTGCCGACCGACTTGATCGGGGTGGTGATCTCGATCTTGCGGCGGTCGAGCTCCGGGCCGCCTGCGGCCTTGACCGCGGAGGCGACGTCGGCGGTGGAGACGGCGCCGAAGAGGCGGCCGCCGGTGCCGGCGTGCGCGACGACCTTGACGGCCTTGTTCTCGAGGTTGCCCTTGATGGACTTGGCCTCGTCGAGGGTCTTCACGGCGCGGACCTCACGGCCCTTGTTGATCGCGTCGACCTCCTTCTGCCCACCCTTGGTCCACGCGGTGGCCAGGCCACGGCGGAACAGGAAGTTGCGGGCGTACCCGTCCTTGACGTCGACGACGTCGCCGGGGTTGCCGAGGCTGGAGACCTCGTGCGTGAGGATGACCTTCATGTCAGTTCCTTCCTGGTCCCCGGCTCAGCGGGACGAGCTGGAGTAGGGCAGCAGCGCCATCTCGCGGGCGTTCTTGACCGCGGTGGCGATGAGCCGCTGCTCCTGGACGGACACACCGGTCACCCGACGCGCGCGGATCTTGCCGCGGTCGGAGATGAACTTGCGCAGCAGCGCGGTGTCCTTGTAGTCGATGTTCTCGACCTTCGCCGCCTTCAGCGGGTTGGCCTTCTTCTTGGGCTTGCGCACAACGGGCTTGGCCATCGTGGTGCTCTCCTTCTGCGAAGTGTCTTCGCGGATGAGCCCTGGTCTCCCAGGGATGGTGTTCTTCGAGTGTGTCCTGCCTGGCCGGTGTCAGCCGGCTCGGCAGTGGTGGGTACGGCGTGCGGGGGCGTTCGGTCCGAACGCGACCCGACGGCGTACCGGTGGGACCGGTCCGGTCAGAAGGGGGGCTCGTCGTAGGACGGCGCGCCGCCGCCCCAACCGCCACCCTGCTGGCCGCCACCCTGCGGGGAGCCCTGCGAACCACCCTGGCCGCCGGCGGAGGGCCCGGTCGCCCAGGGGTCCTCCTGCTGGCCGCCGCCATAACCTCCACCAGCGGCGCCGCCACCACCCTGCTGGCCGCCGCCGGAGAAGCCTCCGCCGCCGGTGCCGCGCTGGGTGCGGTTGACCTTTGCCGTCGCGTAGCGCAGGGACGGGCCGACCTCGTCGACCTCCATCTCGACGACGGTGCGCTTCTCGCCCTCCTTGGTCTCGTACGAACGAGACTTCAGGCGGCCGGAGACGATGACCCGGGTGCCCCGCTGGAGGGACTCGGCCACGTTCTCGGCAGCGTCGCGCCACACCGAGCAGCGCATGAACAGGGTCTCCCCGTCCTTCCACTCGTTGGACTGCCGGTCGAACTGCCGCGGCGTGGAGGCCACGGTGAAGTTCGCGACGGCAGCACCCGAGGGGGTGAAGCGCAGCTCGGGGTCGCCGGTGATGTTGCCGATGACCGTGATGATGGTGTCGCCAGCCATGAAGCGTGTCCCCTGTTCGGTAGGTCAGGTCTGGTGGAACGGGTGGTGCAGGTGCAGAGTCTGGCTGCTCAGGCGCCGGGGCGCAGGAGCTTGGTGCGCATGACCGACTCGTTGAGGCCGAGCTGGCGGTCGAGCTCCTTGGCCGTGGCCGGCTCCGCGGTGAAGTTGACGACGGCGTAGATGCCCTCGGCCTTCTTCTTGATCTCGAAAGCCAGGCGACGACGGCCCCAGATGTCGACGTTGTCGACGGTGCCCTTGTCCTTGGTGATGACGGTGAGGAACTTGTCGAGCGACGGAGCGACCGTGCGGTCGTCCAGCTCGGGGTCGAGGATGACCATGAGTTCGTACTGACGCATGCTGATAACCCGCCTCCTTTGGTCTATGGCGGTCACGGTCTCTCCGTGACAGGAGGGTTGCAGTGCGAACCCCTGGGGCGCACCGGTGGGCGAGCCTCGGGGGAACTGGACAAGGGTACCGGGCGCGGGCGACAACGCCGAATCACTTGTCCACAGGCTCCCGGGGCCTCAGGCCAGGCGGACGATCAGCCGGTCCGGCGCCCCGGCGAACTCCCCGTCGACCTCGTCGACCTCGTCGAGGTCCCCCACCGCGGTCCTTGCTGGATCCGACGGGTCCTGGTCCGCCGCATCCAGCAAAGGCCCAGGCTCGCTGGGGGTCGGGGCGGGCAGCGGCTCGGGGGCTCGACGGGAGGCGGTGCGCCAGACCCGCCACACGAGGTAGCCGACCGAGGCAACGCGCAGGAGCAGGAACGCGGCGTACCAGCCGGCGGGCAGGCCGCGGTCGGGCTTGGACAGGCCAGCGACGTAGAGCCACACCGCGAGGAAGTGCAGCGCCTCGGCACCGGCCCACACGAGGTGGTCGCGCCAGCGGACGCCGCACAGGGCGACCAGGGGCACCAGCCACAGCGACGCCTGCACGGGGAACGACTTGCCGGCGAGCAGCGAGAGCCCGACCAGGACCAGGACCACCTCGGCCACGGTGGGGCGGCGGTCGGTGCCGAGCGCGAACAGCGTGCCCGCCACCACGGCCACGGCGAGGCCGACCACGGTGACCAGGGTGGTCGGGCCGGTGGGCAGCGGGTGGCCGAGCAGCTGCGGCACCATCCACACCGAGCCGAGGCCGGCGGCGCTGTCCCACCACACCTGCGTCGAGCGCAGGATCGCCGAGGGGTGGCCGACGAGGAAGGGCAGCATGACGATCGCGACGGCCCCCGCAGCGGCGAGCAGGGTGCGGCGCACGGCCGCGAGCCGGCCGCTGCGCACGCCGAGGACGACCAGTGCCAGCAGGATCAGCAGGGGGTAGGTCCGCGCCACCACCGCGAGGCCGAGCAGCACGCCGGCCACGACGGGTCGGCGACGCGCCCACGCCCACAGGCCCGCGCTGGCCAGCGCCACCCCGAACAGGTCCGGGGACACCAAGGCGGCGAGGAGCAGGACCGGGCTGAGCGCCACGTGCGCGGCGTCGGCCGCGTGGTACGGGCGTGAGGCCGCCGTGAGGTAGACGGTCGCGACGACGAGGGCTGCACCGAGCAGCGCCCACAGCGCGAAGTACCACCGCGTCTGGTCGAGCAGCGAGCCGTCCGGCACGAGGCCCCCGAGCCAGGCCATGACGGCACCGGTGAGCACCGGGTGGTCGGCCCGTGCACCGTCACCGCCGACGTACGACGCGAGGCCTGAGCCGAGGTTGCCGAGCTGGTACTGCGCCGGCAGGTCGGAGAAGCAGGCGTGCCAGAACTGGTCGGAGCCGTTCCAGCCCTTCTGGACGCAGTGGGCACGCTCGACGACGGACAGCGCCGTCGTCGCCGCCCCCGCGACCAGCAGCGGCACGACCGTCGCGAGCCACGAGGTCGCCCGCGCCGAGGCATGGCGGCCGAGCGGCCCGCCGACGACCGCCAGCGAGCTGCTCGGCAGC
This sequence comes from Pedococcus sp. 2YAF34, assembly GCF_052114585.1. Classification (NCBI taxonomy): domain Bacteria; kingdom Bacillati; phylum Actinomycetota; class Actinomycetes; order Micrococcales; family Intrasporangiaceae; genus Pedococcus; species Pedococcus sp. 2YAF34. The sequence goes on along the minus strand of NZ_JBFRFA010000032.1, from coordinate 3,336 downwards.
ACGTCCCGCTGGCGCGTCACTGCGTCGTGGGGGAGCTCTGCGCCGTGGGCGTGCCCTGCGCCCCCGTGCCGCCGGGCACCGGGATCGTCACCGTCGTCGACGGGGACGGCGGTGGGTTCGTCCTGGTCCTCGTCGGCGAGGGCTTCGTCGTCTTCGTCGTCGACGGCGTGGTCGTCGTGCTGGTGGTGGTGGTCGTCGTGGTCGTCGTCGTGGTGCTCGTCGTGGACGACGTGCTCGGCGGCGGCGGGGGCGGGGTGTACACCTGGTCGTCGCCGACGCCGGCGCGCGCCGGGAAGTCGAGCACCTTCTGGCCGTCGAGGGCGTCCTTCATGAAGTCGGTCCAGATCCGCACCGGGACGGTGCCACCGGTCAGCTCGACGCCGTTGACGTCGTTCATCGACAGCTCGGCGCCGTTCTTGCCGGTGCTGTAGATGCCGACCGCCGTCGCCAGCTGCGGGGTGAACCCGTCGAACCACGCGGCCTTGTTGTCGGTGGTCGTACCGGTCTTGCCCGCCGCGGGGCGGCCGAGGTTCTGGGCGAACTCCGCGGTGCCGTTCTTGATCGGCTGCTGCATCGCATCGGTCACGTCGGCGATGACCTCGGGGTCGAAGGCGGCCTTCTTGGCCGGCTTGGCCTTGTAGTTGAGCTCGCCGGGACCGCCCTTGACGGTCCGGATGAAGTACGGCGTCACCCGCTGGCCCTTCGCGGCGATCGTGGCGTAGGCGTTGGCCATGTCGATGATCTTGACGTGCGACGTGCCCAGGACGTTGGCGTAGTTGGTGCCGAGACCCTTGGCCGGCAGGCCGGCGGCGACGGCGGCGTCACGCGTCGCCTTGGGGCCGACCTTGATGTTGAGCTGCGCGTAGACGGTGTTGACCGAGTGGCCCGTCGCGGTGCGTAGGTCGATGTTGCCGAACTGCTCACCCGGGAAGGGACCGAAGTTGCGCACCCCACCGCGCCGCAGGAAGTCGGTCGAAGCACCCGAGTCCTCGAACTCCTTGAAGTACTGCGGCGACCGGCCGTCGAACTTCGTCTTCGTGCTGATCGGGTCCTTCGCCGACACCGCGGCCAGCAGGGTGAAGATCTTGAACGTCGACCCGGCCTGCATGGTGGCCTGGGTCGCGGTGTTGAACTGCTCCTTGCGGTAGTCCGCGCCGCCGTACATCGCCACGACCGCACCGTCTCCGGGCTTGATCGAGGTGAGCCCGACGCGCAGGGTGCTCGCGTCCTTGCCGGTCGGCATCCGGTCCCGGACCGCGGCGACCGCGGCGTCCTGGGCCTTCTTGTCGATCGTCGTGACGATCTTGTAGCCGCCACGGTCGATGTCGGCGTCCGAGAGCTTGAGCTTGCCCTTGAGCTCGTCCTTGACGGCCTGGGTGATGAAGCCGTTGGGGCCGCTCGCGGCCTTCCGGGGCTTGTAGGTCACGACCTTGGGGAAGGTCGCCTGGGCGCGGTCGGCGGCCGAGATCCAGCCCTCGGTCTTCATGCCGTCCATGACGTAGGTCCAGCGGTCCCTGGCGTTCTGCTCCTGCTGCTTGCCCAGGCCAGGGTCGTAGAACGACGGACCGCGGATCACCGAGGCGAGCAGGGCGCCCTCGGACGGCGTGAGCTTGGAGACGTCCTTGTTGAAGTAGGCCTTGGACGCGGTCTGGATGCCGTAGGCGCCGCGGCCGTAGTAGATGGTGTTGAGGTAGTCCTCGAGGATCTGGTCCTTGGACTTCTGCTTCGCGATCTTGATGGAGATGATGATCTCCTTGCCCTTGCGCGACAGCGTCTGGTCCTGGCTCAGGAAGTAGTTCTTGACGTACTGCTGCGTGATCGTCGACCCGCCCTGGGTGGCCCCGCCGCGCAGCCCCACCCAGACCGCGCGGGCGATACCGCTCGGGCTGATGCCGGAGTTGCGGTAGAAGCTGCGGTCCTCGGCCGCGAGGTGGGCACGCCGGACGGCGACGGGCACCTGCGAGAGCTTGACCGACTCGCGGTTGACCTCGCTGATCCGGTCGATCTCGGTCTTGCCGTCGGCGTAGTAGATGACCGAGGCCTGCGCGCTCGCGAGGTCGTTGGGCTCCGGCGCCTTGATCAGGGCGTAGGCGACGAAGAAGCCCGCGATCGCCAGGACGAACCCGGCCAGCGCCACGATGCCGAGCCGCTTGGCCCACAGCTTCTTGCGGCTCTGCGGGGGCTTCGGGCCCCCGACACGACGGTCTCCGCCCGCCTTCGCCTGGGCGCGCGTCTTGGGACGTGAGGAGCTCATGGGGCCTTCCGATCGGCAGACAGCAGGTGTCGGGCCACTGCGTCCAGCAGTGGCCCGGTCCCCGACAACTGAGGCTCAGTATGACGGCTGACCTGTGGATTGCCTCATCGGAGCGGGTCCGCCGCTCAGGAACGAGGAGGCCCCCCGGCCCTCCCGGCGCCGTCGGCGATGCGTCGTACCGGTGTATCGACTCGATATATCCGCGGCATGTATGGTGACCTGACAAAGCCCGAGATTGTCACCCCGCCCCCCGGGCGGCCACGACGCCCGGGCACCCCGCCCGAGCCCACGACCGCGCACCACGACCGACCCGAGGAGGACGCCATGGCCGCACGCCGTACCGAGCTCCTCGAGTTCGCGGTCCTCGGGCTCCTGCACGAGGCACCCCAGCACGGCTACGAGCTGCGCAAGCGGCTCAACGCCGCGCTCGGGCCCTTCCGGGCGCTGTCCTACGGCACCCTGTACCCCTGCCTGCGGGGGCTGCTCGAGCGCCACTGGATCGTCGAGTCGGACGCGGCGGACGCCGCCGCGGCGACCGCCGGGACCAAGCGCGCGCGGATCGTCTACGAGCTCACGGCCGAGGGCAAGGAGCGGTTCCAGGACCTGCTGCGCGAGGCGGGTCCGACGGCGTGGGAGGACGACACGTTCGACGTGCACTTCGCCTTCTTCGCCCGCACCGAGGCCGAGGTACGGCTGCGGATCCTCGAGGGGCGCCGCAGCCGGCTCGAGGAGCGGCTGGCCAACATCAGGGCCGCCTCGGCGAAGAACCGCGAGCGCTTCGACAGCTACACCGCCGAGCTCGAGCGGCACGGCCTGGACTCCGCCGAGCGCGAGGTCCGCTGGCTCAACGAGCTCATCACGGCCGAGCGCAACACCCCCTCGGCCACCACCGCCACACCCCCGAACGACCAACCGATCACCCCGATCAACCACAAGGAGTAACCCATGGGATCCGTGCGTGTCGCCATCGTCGGCGTCGGCAACTGCGCCAGCTCGCTGGTGCAGGGAGTCGAGTACTACAAGGACGCTGACCCCTCGGGCACCGTCCCGGGTCTGATGCACGTGCAGCTCGGTGACTACCA
>NZ_JBFRFA010000031.1:0-43405 GCF_052114585.1 Pedococcus sp. 2YAF34 | reverse complement strand
GTCCCATTCCGAACCCGGAAGCTAAGCCCTTCAGCGCCGATGGTACTGCACTGGTGACGGTGTGGGAGAGTAGGACGCAGCCGAACACACTTTCCAAGTCGAAAGGGCCTTCCCCCACAGGAAGGCCCTTTCGCATTTGTGGGCGCATTTCTCCTGGCCGTGCCGGGGTCCGTTCGCGAGGTGTTTGTGTGCAGGGCCCCTGGTGGTTGAGCCAGAGGACCCTTCGTGTCGGTATGACCGGTTAGGGTGGCTCTCCCGGTGGTGGCGACGACGCCGCCACCGAGCCCCCACCGTCGCCGGCCGACCGTCGGCGTCCTGTCCCCGGAGGTCCGATGTCTGCGTCCACCCCGCCTTCCCGGCCGAAGTCCGCCATGCCCGCCACGAACGACAGTGCCGCCGGTAGCACCACCGGCGCGTCAGCGGTCAGCGAGCGCTCACGTCGCCAGGTCCTCGGCATGGCCGTCCTCGGCGGCGCCGGCGCGACTACGGCGTTCTTCGCCGCGCCGGGTACCGCGGCGGCGTCGCCGAAGGGGCGCCCGGGGTCGGGCACGACGCCGTACCGGCTCACCGTCATGGGCACCACGGACACGCACGGCAATGTCCTCAACTGGGACTACTTCAAGGACGCGGTCTACGACGACGGTCCGCACAACGACATCGGCCTGGCCAAGGTCGCCTCACTCGTCAAGCTCGTCCGTGCGGAGCGTGGGGCGTCCAGCACGCTGCTGCTCGACGCCGGCGACACGATCCAGGGCACGCCCCTGGCCTACTACTACGCCAAGATCGACCCCATCACCGGGGGAGCCGTGCACCCGATGGCCAAGGCGATGAACGCCATGGGCTACGACGCGGCGGCGCTGGGCAACCACGAGTTCAACTACGGGATCGACACGCTCCGGACGTTCGAGTCCCAGCTGGACTTCCCGCTGCTGTCCGCCAACGCCGTCGACTGGAAGACCGGGGCTCCGGCCTTCCAGCCCCACGTCATCACGTCCGTGAAGGTGCCGGGGGTGGCCAAGCCGCTCAAGGTCGGCATCCTCGGCCTGGTGACGCCGGGCGTGGCCATCTGGGACAAGGCGAACGTCGAGGGACGGCTGAAGTTCCCGGGGATCGTCGAGCAGGCCAAGGTCTGGGTCCCGAGGCTCAAGGCCGCCGGCTGCGACCTCGTGATCGTCTCCTGCCACTCGGGAGCCAAGCCCGGGTCCTCCTACGGTGACGCGCTGCCCTACCCGGAGAACGCGTCCTTCCAGCTCGCGGAGCAGGTCGCCGGCGTCGACGCGGTCCTGGTCGGACACGCGCACGCGGAGATCAAGGAGCAGCTCGTCCCCAGCAAGGCGACTCCCGGCAAGAACGTCCTGGTGACCGAGCCGCTGAAGTGGGGGATGCGCCTGTCCGTCATGGACCTCGACGTGGTGCACCAGGCCCGCGGCTGGAAGCTCGTCTCCGCCCACGCCCACCTCCTTGATGCCAACACGGTTCCGGAGGACGCGGCGGTCGCCGCGCTGGTGCGCGAGGACCACGCCGTGGTCCGCACCTACGTCAACTCGGTGATCGGCACCTGCACCGCACCGATGTCGGCGGCCACCGCTCGCTTCGAGGACACTGCGGCGATCGACTTCATCAACCACGTCCAGGCCGACGCCGTGAAGGCTGCCCTCGCGGGCACGCCCGACGCGTCGCTGCCGGTGCTGTCCATCGCGGCGCCGTTCAACCGGGACGCCGCGATCCCGTCCGGCAACGTCACGGTGCGCGACGTGGCGGGTCTCTACGTGTTCGACAACACCCTGCTCGGCATCCGCTTCACCGGTGCGCAGGTCAAGGCCTACCTCGAGTACTCAGCGGCCTACTACGAGACCGTTACGGGTGCCGGGCCGTTCGCCCCCGACGACATCACCAACGCCGTCAACCCGGCCACGGGACTCGAGACGCCCGACTACAACTACGACATCATGGGCGGCCTCGACGCGTCGCTGGCCTACGACATCGACATCGCCAAGCCGGTCGGCCAGCGCATCACCGCCCTGACCTACGGTGGCCAGCCCGTCGACCCTGCCGCGCAGTTCGTGATCGCGATCAACAACTACCGGCAGTCCGGCGGTGGCAACTTCCCGGGCGTGACCACGGCACCGGTGCTCTACAACGCCCAGGTCGAGATCCGCCAGCTGCTGATCGACTGGACCACGGCGCAGGGTGTCATCGACCCCGCGACCTTCACCACCTACGACTGGCGGCTCCTGTCCGACGGCACGCCCGTGGTCGTGGAGGGGGCAGCGGAAGGCGGCCGACACTGACGAGGACGTCGTCCCCGGCTGCTCAGCCGGGGACGACGTCGAGCCGGTAGCCGCGCTTCACCACGGTGCGGATGAGCCCCTTCGCTGCGCACGCGTCCCGCAGCCTGGCGACCGCCACCTCGGCTGTGTGCGGGTCGTTGGACTCGCCGGGGAGCACGGACAGCACCTGCGTACGCGTGACGACCTCGCCTGCGGCAGCCACCAGCAGCCGGAGCACCTCGAGGCCGCTGGGGGACAGCGGCAGGACGTGGCCGTCGAGCACAGCCACGGTGCGGCGCACCTGGAGGCGCCCTGCCGCTGTCGTCACGGCAGAGGTCTGCGCCTCCTCGTAGTGGCTGACGAGGCTGCGCACGAGCGCGCCCAGCCGCCCGCGGTCCGGGACGATCGGCTCGATACCCCGCTGGAGGAGGGGGCGAGCGGTCACCGGACCCACGGCTGCGGCGACCATGGCGCCGGAGGTGAACCGGTGTCGCACTGCTGCCCAGACCTCGGCGTCGTCGACGGCGGCGAGCCAGGCGGCGGCACCGGGGGCGGAGGTGAACACGACGGCGTCGATCTCGCCTGAGGCCGCCGCGAGGACCGACGCTGCCACCGCGTGGGGGTCGGGGGCGGGGCCCCACCGGTAGACGACGAGGCTGTGGACGTCCGCGCCGGCCGCCGCGAGCTCGGTGTCGAGACTGTCCGCGCCGGCGCCGTGGTGCTGCACGGCGATCCGCTGCCCGGCCACACCCTCGGAGAGCAGCAGGTCGAGGATCTCCGCCGACGTCTCGGACTCCGCGACCCAGTCGGCCTGCAGGCCCGCCGCCTGGATGGCGCCCCGCGCCTTGGGCCCGCGCGCGATGATGCGAGCCTGCACGAGGACCGACGTCAGGTCGTCGGCCATCCCGGCGGCATCCGCTGCCTCCACCCAGCCGCGGAACCCGATGCCGGTCGTGACGACGACCGTGTCTGGAGGGTCGGCGACCAGGGCCTTGGTGTCGAGCAGCAGCTGGTCGTCGTGCTCGTGCGGCACGATGCTCAGGGCAGGGGCGTGCCGCACCGTGGCCCCACGCCGGGACAAGGCCGATCCCAGCTCTCCGGAGCGACGGTCCGCGGTCACGAGCACGACGCAACCGGCCATGACGGGGGCGAGCGACCCCGGTGCCGGGCGGGTCACGGGGGTGCCGCCAGGAGCCCTGCGACGGCGACGTCGCCGACCACGACCACGGCCGGTGCCCGCACCCCTGACTCCCTCGCGGCCTCGACCACGTCGCAGAGCGCGGCACGAGTCACCCGCTGCGTGGGCAGGGTGGCGTCCTCGACCACCGCGACAGGCGTGGCCGGGGAGGCGCCTGCCGCGAGGAGCTGCGCCACGTGCTGACCCAGCAACGAGACGCCCATGAGCACCACGAGCGTGGCGCTGGAGTCGACGACGCACTGGACCGCGGCCCTGTTGAGCGCCCCGTGGCCATGCGCCACGTGCACCGCCCCTACTGTGCCGCGGTGCGTGACGGGTATGCCTGCGGCTGCGGGTCCGGCCAGCGCCGAGCTCACCCCTGGCACCACCTCCACAGGAATGCCGTGGGCGGTCAGCTCGGACTGCTCCTCACCGCCCCGACCGAAGAGGAAGGGATCGCCGCCCTTGAGCCGGACGACGACCCGACCTCGCTGGGCCTGCTCGACCAGCACGGCGTTGATCTCGTCCTGGGTGGTCGCGTGCGCACCGGGTACCTTGCCGACGTCGATGACCTCCACGTCCTTGCGCAGGGACCTCAGCAGGCTGGTCGGGCCGAGCCGGTCCGTAACGACCACGTCGGCCTCGGCCAGGGCCTGCCGTCCGCGGACGGTGATGAGGTCGGGCGCGCCCGGGCCGCCGCCGACCAGGACCACGCGACCGACCCGGTTGCCGCCGCCGGAGGCACTCACCGGGCGGTGTCGGCGCAGGTCGAGGTCACCGGTCTCGAGGGTCAGGGCCAGCTGGTCGCGCACCGCCCGGGCCCGCGCCGGGTCCGGGCCGTCGGTGGAGGCGACGCCGACGACGAGGCCGGCGTGGCGGGCGGTGGCCGGCGTGCGCGCCGTACCCTCTCCGACCTCGCTCGCGCAGACGCTCCAGGTGCGACGCGCGGTGGCCCATTCGCAGAGCCGGGCGTTGGCCCGGGCGTCGTCGGTGGCGGCGTGCACGAGCCACATCCCCTCGACGTCGCCCTCACACACCTCCCGGTCGACCCACGTGAGCGCACCGTCGAGGACCGCGTCGACGAGGTCCTCGCACAGCTGCGGTGCAACGACCGTGACGACCGCACCGTCGGCCGCCATCGAGGTCGCCCGCCGGGCAGCCACAGCCCCGCCACCCGCCACCAGGACGGGCCGGCCGGTGACGTCGAGGCCCAGCAGAGTCGTCATCGCGCACCCTGTCCTCCGGGGAGCCCCACGCTCACCACGCCGTCCACGACGTGCACCGGGTACGTCGTCAGGGACCGGGGCTCCTTGCCGACGGGGTCGAGGCACGCCCCGGTGCGCAGGTCGAACACCTGCTTGTACATCGGGGAGGCCACCGTGGGAACGCTGCCGCGGGTGCCGACGATGCCGCGGGACATGACGTTCGCGCCGCTGAAGGGGTCGAGCTGCTGGACGGCGTGCACGTGGTCGTCGAAGGTCCGGAAGAGGGCGACCTGGGTGCCCTCCACGAGGGCCGCAGCGCCTCGTTCACGCGACAGGGACTTCAGGCTGCACACCTCGTGCCAAGTCACGCCGAGGTCGGCCGGCGCGGTGGTCTCGATCGTCATCTGCGCACCTCCAAGGTGGTGCCGGCGATCAGGACAGCTCCGCCGGTGCGTTCGGAATCCGTTGCGGGACGCGGCTGCCCGCGTTCGCTGACATAGACGAGGGTGTCGTCCGGCTGGTCGGGGGCGTTGACGAACGACCCGAACCTGCGCAGCGTCTCGGGGTCGTCGAGCGCGGCCGCCCACTCGTCCTCGTAGCCGTCCACGTGACCCGCCATGGCGTCGTCGAGGTCGGCACCGATGCCCAGGGAGTCCTCGAGGACCACCGCGCGGATGGCGTCGAGCCCACCCTCGTGGTCCTCGACCCACGCAGCGGTCCGCTGGAGGCGGTCCGCAGTGCGCACGTAGTACATGAGGAACCGGTCGATGGTGCGCACCAGCGTCTCCGTGTCGAGGTCCTCGGCGAGCAGCTGGGCGTGCCGAGGGGTGAAGCCGCCGTTGCCCCCGACGTACACGTTCCAGCCGTGGTCGGTGGCGATGACCCCGACGTCCTTGCCGCGGGCCTCGGCGCACTCGCGCGCGCACCCTGACACGCCCAGCTTGATCTTGTGGGGTGAGCGCAGCCCCCGGTAGCGCAGCTCGAGCGCGATGGCGAGGCCGACCGAGTCCTGCACGCCGTAGCGGCACCAGGTCGAGCCGACGCACGACTTCACCGTGCGCAGCGACTTGCCGTAGGCGTGCCCGGACTCGAAGCCGGCGTCGACCAGCCGCCTCCAGATCCGGGGCAGCTGCTCGATCCGTGCCCCGAACAGGTCGATGCGCTGGCCGCCGGTGATCTTGGTGTAGAGCCCGAAGTCCTTCGCGACCTCGCCGATGGAGATGAGTCCCTCGGGGGTCACCTCACCACCGGGGATGCGGGGCACCACGGAGTAGGAGCCGTCCTTCTGCAGGTTGGCCATGACGTGGTCGTTGGTGTCCTGCAACGAAGCCCGCTCACCCTCGAGGATGTGGCCGGTGCCGAGGGAAGCCAGGATCGAGCCGATGACCGGCTTGCAGATGTCGCAGCCCCGGCCGCGTCCGTGGCGGTCGATGATCTCGCTGAACGTCGTGAGTCCCTGGACCCGCACGACGTCGAACAGCTGCGCGCGTGAGAGGTCGAAGTGCTCGCACAGGGCGTTGCTCACCTCGACCCCGGACTTCTCCAGCTCGGTCGTGACGAGGCGCTTGACGAGAGGGAGGCAGGACCCGCAGCTCGTGCCGGCGCGGGTGCACGCCTTGACGCCCGCGATGTCGGTGCAGCCGCCGTCGGTGACCGAGCAGCGGATGGCACCCGCAGTGACGTTGTTGCACGAGCAGACGGTCGCGTCCTCGGGGAGGTCGCCCGCCGGGGCGGCCGCAGCTCCCTCGGGCAGGAGGTGCGCAGCGGGGTCCCCACCGAGCTCCCGTCCCACCATCGGGCGCAGCGCGGCGTATGCACTGGCGTCGCCGACGAGGATGCCGCCGCGCAGTGTCCGGGCGTCGTCCGACACCACGAGCTTCTTGTAGACCCCGGCCACCGGGTCGGAGATGACGACCTCGAGGCTGCCGGGCTCGCTGGCGAAGGCGTCGCCGAACGACGCGACGTCGACGCCGAGCAGCTTGAGCTTCGTGGACAGGTCTGCCCCGGGGAACGTCCCTCCACCACCGAGCAGGCGGTCCACGACGACCTCGGCCATGGTGTAGCCGGGAGCGACCAGCCCGAGGCAGCGACCACCGATGCAGGCCACCTCGCCGACGGCCCACACCGAGGGGTCCGACGTCGCGCAGGACTCGTCCACGACGACGCCGCCGCGCTCGCCGACCTCCAGGCCGGCTTCACGGGCGAGCTGGTCGCGGGGTCGCACCCCGACGGCGAAGACCGCGACGTCGGCCTCGAGCCGGTCGCCGTCGGCGAACTCCATGCCGGCCACCCGTCCGAGCCTGCCCGTGACCTTCGACGTCGCGGTGCCGGTGCGCACCGAGACCCCGAGGGCCTCGATGAGCCGGCGGAGCGCCTCGCCGCCGCCGTCGTCGACCTGCAGGGGCATCAACCGCGGCGCGAACTCGACCACCGTGGTGGAGACGTCCAGGGCCGTCAACGCCCCGGCGGCCTCGAGACCGAGCAGCCCACCGCCGACGACCGCGCCACGCAGGGGGCGACCGAGCTCGGTACGGAGCTGCTCGACGTAGGTCCGCAGGTCGGCGACGTCGTCGATGGTGCGGTAGACGAAGGCCCCGCGCAGGTCCTTGCCCGGGACGGGCGGCACCGCGGCGTACGAGCCGGTCGCGAGGACCAGCGAGTCGTAGGGGAGCACGCGGCCGTCCGAGGTGGCGACCGTCTTGCTCCTGCGGTCGACCGCGGTCGCGGCGACTCCGCGGCGGAGGGTGACGAGCGGGTCGTCCCACAGCTCCTGCCCGCCGAGGGCGAGGTCCTCGGGGTCGCGGCCGGTGAAGTACGAGGTGAGGGCCACCCGGTCGTACGGTGCCCGGGGCTCCTCGCAGAGCAGCGTCACCGCCCATTGGCCGGCGGTGTCCCGGGCCCGCAGGGCGTCGACGAGGCGGCGCGCGACCATGCCGCCGCCGACGACGACGAGCTGCCGCGGGGTGGGGTTATCGACCATGGCGGCCACGCTAGGACGCTGCCGTTTCGGCGCTGTGGATCATGTGTTTCCCCTTCGTTACGTCGTCCTCACGCAGGAGGTCGGAGGTGGGAGAGGCGGCAGGAGCGGTCCCGGGACGGGCGTTCACGGGTGAGCGGCGCAGGACGTCGAGCAGGGTGCAGACGTCCTCGGCGCAGCCGCCGCAGCCGGTGGTGGCCCGGGTGGCGGCCGCGACCTCCTCCACCGTGCCGGCGCCGTCCTGGATGCAGGCCGCGATGGCGCCCCTGCTCACGCCGTTGCAGCGGCAGACGGTCGCATCAGCGGGCAGGTCGGCGGGGGTGGCTGCCGCCGTGGGGCGCGAGGCGAGGGCGGTCAGCAGGAGGTGGGCGGGGTCCAGGGGCACCGGGATGCGCCGGGTGTAGGCCGTCACCAGCTCGGCCGCGACGCTCCCGGCGCCGACGCAGGTGGCGCCGACGAGCCGGTCGCCCGAGACCACCACCTCCACGTGCCGACCCACGGCGGGGTCGCTGAGGCGCAGGGTGCGCTGCGTCGGGTCGCCGGGCCGCTGCACACCGCAGACGCCCATCGTCACGACGTCGAGGCCGTGGGCCTTGAGGCGCACGACGTCGGCGGCGGGGGAGGGGGCTGCGGGCGACCCTGCCGGCGCCGCGTCGCACAGCCGCGCAGCCAGCCTCCGGGACTGCTCCCAACCCTGGGCGACGAGACCGCTCGCGCCGTCCGGGGGTTGCGCGCAGTCGCCGATCGCCGCGACCCGCGGGTCGGCAGCGCAGGCGAGGTCGGATCCGACGACGACTCCGCGATCCACGGCGAGCCCTGACGAGGCCGCCAGGGCGGTGCTGGGGACGGTGCCCGTGGCGAGGACCAGGAGGTCTGCCGGCAGCACCGTCCCGTCGTCGAGCACGAGCCCGGCCAGCCGCCCGTGCCGGGTGAGGGCCTCGACGGCGCCCCGGCCCACGCGCTGGTCGATGCCGAGGCCGGCCATCGCCGCCTCGACGACGCGGCTGGCCTCCTCGTCGAGCTGCCGTTCCATGAGTGCTGGTGCAGGGTGCACGACAGTGACGGTGACGCCGCGACGGGCGAGACCGCAGGCGGCTTCCATGCCGAGCACCCCGGCACCGAGGACGACCGCGTGCCGGGCGTTGAGGGTGGCCGCGACGATCTCGCGGGCGTCGTCGATGGTGCGCAGGGCGTGGACCCCGGACGTCAGCCCGGCACCGGTCCGCAGGCCCGGCAGGGGTGGGACGCGGGCGTCCGACCCGGTCGCGAGCACCAGGCGGTCGTAGCGCAGGTGCCTGCCGTCGTCGATCTCCACGACTCGGTCGTCACGGTCCAGTCGCACCGCGTGCGTGCCGCGCAGCACCGTCAACCGCTCACTGGTGGGAGTCGGAAGGGTGAGCGCGGCCAGGTCGTGCTTGGCGGCGACGACCTCGCTGAGCAGCACCCTGTTGTACGGCTCGCACGCCTCGGCGCCCACCACGGTCACGTCGAACCGCTGCGCCGAGTCGGCGGCGAGCAGGTCCTCCACGAACCGCGACCCGACCATGCCGTTGCCGACCACGACGAGCCGGGTCATGACGCCGCCCCGGTCGCCAGGGCGTGGACTTCTCGCGCCGGGACGGCCGTCGGGTCGACGGGCAGCCCCGCCGTGACGTCGACTGCGCAGACCTTGAACTCGGGCATGCCCGAGACCGGATCGGTGGCGTCGGAGGTCAGCCGGTTGACGCTGTCCGGACCTCCCCAATGGAAGGGCACGAACACCGTGTCGGGGCGTATGCCCTCGCTGACCCGCGCGGGCGCGGTGAGCGACCCCCGGGCAGTGGTGAGGCAGACCGGCTGCCCGTCGACGACGCCGAGCCGCGCAGCCAGCAGCGGGTGCAGCTCGGCCAGTGGTCCGGGGACGGCGGCGGCGAGGTCGCGGACCCTGCGCGTCTGGGCGCCGGACTGGTAGTGCTGCAGGACCCGTCCGGTGACGAGGTAGAGCGGGGCGTCAGGACGCAGGTCGTCAGACGGCCCCACGTGGTCGACTGCCACCATGCGTGCGCGCCCTGAGGCGGTGGGGAAGCACTCGAGGAACAGCCGGGGTGTTCCCGGGTGCTCGGGCTCGCCGCGCTCGGCGGGCGGGCAGGGCCACCAGACGGCCGCGCTCTCGTCGTCACGGTCGAGACGGCTGTGGCTCACGCCGCCGTAGTCGGCTCGGCCACCGCTGCTGGCGCGGGCGAGCTCGTCGAAGACCAGGCTGGGATCGGTGTCCCAGGTGCCGGGGGCATCGAGCCGGGACGCGAGCTGGGACCAGACCCACAGCTCGCTGCGTACGCCCGGTGGTGGCTCGACTGCCTTGCGGCGCCTCAGGATCCGCCCTTCGAGCGAGGTCGTGGTCCCCTCCTCCTCCGCCCACTGGGTGACGGGAAGCACGACGTCGGCGAGCAGGGCCGTCTCCGACGGCACGAAGTCGCACACCACGAGCAGGTCCAGGGCAGCCAACCGCTCGGCCACCCGGTGGCCGTTGGGTGCGCTGACGAGGAGGTTGGAGCCGTGGACGAGCAGCGCGCGAGGACCACCTTCCGTGCCCAGCGAGGAGAGCAGCTCGACCGCCGGCTTTCCCTTGCCCGGCAACGACTCCGGCGGCACGCCCCACACCGCGGCGACGTGCGCGCGGGCGTCCGGGTCGTCGATCATGCGGTAGCCGGGGAGCTGGTCGGACTTCTGTCCGTGCTCGCGTCCGCCCTGTCCGTTCCCCTGGCCGGTGACGGCGCCGTACCCGCTGCCCACGCGGCCGGGCAGGCCGAGCACGAGGGCGAGGTTGATGGCGGCGGAGACGGTGGCGGTGCCCTGGCGGGACTGCTCCACCCCTCGTCCGGTGAGGACGTACGCACCCCGTCCGCCGTGCACCGGGCTCGAGGCAGCCAGGAGGCGGGCGGCCGCGCGCAGCTGCTCGCCCGGGACGCCGCACACCTGTTCAGCCCGCTCCGGCCACCAGAGCGCGCAACGCCGGCGCACCTCCTCGAGGCCCTCGGTGCGGCGCGCGAGGTAGGCGGTGTCGGCCAGCCCCTCGGCGAGCAGGACGTGCAGGAGGGTCAGGAGCACGACGAGGTCGGTGCCCGGGACGGGTTGCAGGAGCATCCCGGCGCCCTCGCCGGCCAGCTCCGCGGTGGCGCTGCGTCGCGGGTCCACCACGACCAGGCCGCCCCTGCTCCGCGCGCCGGACAGGTGCGCCACCGATGGCGGCATGGTCTCGGCCACGTTGCTCCCGAGCAGGAGCACCGCGTCGGCGCCCGCCAGGTCGGTGAGGGGGAAGGGCAGCCCCCGGTCGATCCCGAGCGAGCGGTTGGCGGCTGCCGCGGCGCTGCTCATGCAGAAGCGGCCGTTGTAGTCGACGTTGGCCGTGCCGAGGGCCACACGAGCGAACTTCCCCAGCTGGTATGCCTTTTCGTTCGTGAGGCCGCCTCCGCCGAACACCGCGACGGCGTCAGGACCGTCCTCGGTGCGGATCCGCGTGAGCTTCCCAGCGACGAGGTCGAGCGCCTCGTCCCAAGTCGCCGGCGCGAGGACGCCCTTCGCGTCACGGACCAGGGGAGTGGTGAGGCGGTCCGGCGCCCGGAGGACCTCGGCGCTCGTCCAGCCCTTCTGGCAGAGACCACCGCGGTTCGTGGGGAAGTCGCGACCAGCCACGGCGACATGGGGCTGCGCGGGCCCAAGGGCGGCCGTGCGTCCGGGAGGGACTGAGGAGGTGAGGCGTTGGGCGCACTGCAGGGCACAGTACGGGCAGTGGGTCGCGGTGCCGTCGGCAGGGGTGGCGGGCACGACACCCACCTCAGATCGACTCGGCGGCGAGGGGAGAGCCCTTGCGGGCGTACACCGCGTACGTCGTCGCGGCCATGAGGACGTACGCGGCGACGAACACCCACAGGGCCGGGATGAGCGAGCCGTGGCTCGCCTTGGCCGCCGCGAACCCGCGGGGGATGAGGAAGCCGCCGTACGCCCCCACCGCACCTGCGATGCCGATGCAGCCCGCGGCCGTCTTGCGGGCGACCGGCAGCTGCTCGGGGCTGGTCCCGGCCCGGAAGACGGCCGGGATCATGCGGTAGGTCGCGCCGTTGCCGATGCCTGCACCGAGGAACAGGACGAGGAACGAGCAGAAGAAGACGGCGAAGGTGTGCGTCCGCAGGCCGTCGATGGCGCCGACGGCCCCTGCCGCCAGCACGGCGAACGAGCCGATGGCGACCCGCGCTCCGCCGAGGTGGTCGGCCACCAGCCCACCCACGGGGCGTGACAGCGCGCCGACCAGCGCGCCGAGGAAGGCGAGCGTGGTGGGTGCCTGGGGGAACTGCGTCTTCAGCAGGGTCGGGAACGCCCCCGAGTACCCGATGAACGAGCCGAAGGTGCCGATGTAGAGGAACGAGATGACCCAGGTGTGCCGGTTGCGGGCTGCCCGGGCGAAGCTGCCGTAGTCCGAGCGGACGCCGGACAGGTTGTCCATGCCGCGCCAGGCCGCCAGGGCCGCCAGCAGGACCAAGGGGATGAACATCAACCCGGCACGCTCGAGGTGCGTGCCCGCGCCGACGGCGATCACGGCCGGCACGACGAGCTGGACCACGCCGGTGCCCAGGTTTCCACCAGCAGCATTGAGGCCCAACGCCTTTCCCTTCTCGGCCTCGGGGAAGAAGAAGGAGATGTTGGTCATCGAGGAGGCGAAGTTGCCGCCGCCGAAGCCGGCGAGGGCGGCACAGGTCAGCAGCAGGCCGAACGACGCGGACGGTTGGGTGACGACCCAGGCCAGAGCCGTCGATGGGATGAGCAGGAGCAGGGCCGAGACGACGGTCCAGTTGCGGCCGCCGAAGAGGGGGACCGCGAACGTGTAGGGGATCCGGACCGTGGCGCCCACGAGGCTCGGCAGGGCGATGAGCCAGAACTGCTGGTCCAGCGTCAGGTCGAACCCGGCCGCCGGCAGCAACGGCACGACGACGCTCCACAGGGCCCAGACGCAGAACCCGAGGAACTCCGCGCCGATGGACACAGTGAGGTTGCGGCGGGCGATCGCCCGGCCGCCACCGTGCCAGAACGTCGGGTCCTCGGGGTCCCAGTGGTCGAACCAGCGGCCGGGGCGGTGCACCGGTCGGGTCGGGGTGACGGCATCGGTGGTGGTGAGTTCTGTGGTCACCAGCCGAGCGTGGCAAGGAGGTGTTTCGCGACCCGGCAGTGGCCGTTAAGCACCCGTAACAGTTGCCGCACAGCCCGTCGGGGCGGCCTGTGAGAAGTGGCCGTCACCGGCCAGACGGTCGGTCCGTCGGTCAGGCGCCCACGACGGGCGTGCCCCGCAGCTGGACGTCGTGGGCGGCCAGCTCCGCGAGGGCTCGCGCGGTGGTCTCCGGGGCGACGCCCGCGGTGAGGTCGAGCAGCACGATCGTGTCGAAACCTTCCTCCTCGGCGTCCAGGGCGGTCGCGCGGACGCAGTGGTCGGTCGCGATGCCGACGACGTCGACGGCCTCGATCGCCCTGTCCCGCAACCACTCCGCGAGCGGGACCCGCTGGTCGGCCTCGACGGTGAACCCCTCGAAGCCGCTGTAGGCAGCTGCGTGCAGGCCCTTGCGGAAGATCGCCTCGACGTGCTCGAACGCCCGCTCGGCCGCAGGGTGGAACAGTGCGCCGTCGGTGCCCACCCGGCAGTGCGCGGGCCAGGTGTCCACGAAGTCGGGGGAGCTGCTGAAGTGCGCGCCCGGGTCGTCGTGCCAGTCGGCCGTGGCGACGATCGCGGCGTAGTCCTCGGCGTGCTCCGCGACGTAGTCGCTGATCCGGCGGGCGACGTCGGCACCTCCGGTGACGGCCAGCGACCCGCCCTCGCAGAAGTCGTTCTGGAGGTCGACGATGACCAGTGCGCGGCTCATGGCGCCACGCTAGCCTGCGTCGCTCGCGACGATGGCGTCGCGCAGCGCCAGCATGCCGACCACGACCTCCTCGAAGCTGGTGCTCAGCGGCGCGACACCGATCCGGATGCCGTCCGGGTCGCGGTAGTCGGGGATGACGCCCTGCGTCCACAGAGTGGCTGTGATCTCGCGGAACCCGTTGCGCCGCAACGTCACGTGGCCGCCGCGGACCGTGGAGTCGCGGGGGCTGGCCACCTCGACACCGAGAGGTGCGAGCACGTCGTCGGCGAGGCGGATGACGAGCTCGGTCAGCGCGACCGACTTGGCCCGGATCGCTTCGATGCCCGCCTCCTCGATGACGTCGAGGGAGGCCTGCAGGGGCACCATGGCGAGGATCGGCGGTGTGCCCGAGACGAACGAGCGGATGCCTCCCGCGGGGTCGTAGCCCGGACCCATCTGGAAGGCGTCACGCCGGCCGATCCAGCCCCAGATCGGCTGGCGCAGGGAGCCGTGGTGGCGCTGGGCGACATACGCCCACGCAGGGGATCCCGGACCCCCGTTGAGGTACTTGTAGGTGCACCCGACCGCGAGGTCGACTCCCCAGTCGTCGAGCTGCACCGGCACCGAACCGCCGGTGTGGCTGAGGTCCCACAGGACCAGGCCGCCCGCCTCGTGGACGGCCGCGGTGATGCCGGCTCCGTCGGCGATGAAGCCCGAGCGGTAGGCGACGTGGCTGAAGACGGCGAGCGCCGTCCTCGGTCCCACGACCTCCTTCACCTGCTCCAGCGTGACCCCGGAGCGCTCGTCGGCCTCGATCCACCTCAGGGTCAGACCGCGCTCCGCCGCGATGCCCTCGAGGACGTAGCGGTCGGTGGGGAAGTTGTCGGTGTCGAGGACGACCTCGTCACGTCCTTGGGCCAGCTGGGCGTCGACGGCGGCGCGCGAGAGCTTGTAGAGCAGGACCGTCGTCGAGTCGCCGACGAAGGTCTGGCCAGGGGCTGCACCGAGCACGAGCTCGCCGATGCGGTCGCCGACCCTGCCCGGCCACTCGAGCCACTGCTCGTCCCACGAGCGGATGAGGCGGTCGCCCCAGGGGCCGGCCACGAACTGCTGCAGCCGGTCGACGGCGGCGGCGACCGGACGCCCCAGGGAGTTGCCGTCGAAGTAGGCGACCAGGTCGGTGCCCTCCGGCGTGAGGTAGCGGTCCCGGAGGGCGCTCAGGGGGTCGGCGGCGTCGAGCTCAGCCGCCTCGGCGCGGTAGTCGTGGTCAGCCATGACCGCATCCTGCCGCATGCCCTGCTACCCGCGGGAGTCGACGTACTCCGTCGGGATCGCGGGCTCTCCCCGCTGCAGCCTCAGGGCCGCCGCGGGGAGCTCCGCGCGCGACGCGCCGTGGCGCTCGCGTGCCGCCTCGAGGGTGTGACGTCCGGGGTCGACCCGCTCGCCGGCGCGCACGAGCGGCGCCAACAGGGTGCGGTCGTCGCCGTCGTCCAGGGGTGCGTCGCCGACGCCGATGACCTCCGCCTCGGCCACGCCGTCGGGCGAGCGGCGGCGCAGGGCGTACTTGCGGCCCGCCACCGAGGCCTTGTCCTTGCTCTTCTTCGCCACGCCGACCAGCGTGCCGCCCTCGTCCTCGCGCGCGACGAGCTTGTAGACCATGCCCGCCGTCGGGGCACCGGACCCGGTGACGAGGGAGGTGCCGACGCCGTAGAGGTCGACCGGCCCGGCGGCGAGGCCCGCGATGGCGTACTCGTCAAGGTCCGAGGTGACCACGATCCTGGTGTCGGTGGCCCCGAGCTGGTCCAGCTGGTCGCGCACCTGGCGCGCCTGGACCAGCAGGTCGCCGGAGTCGAGCCGCACGGCGCCGAGCTCGGGACCGGCCAGCTCGACCGCGGTCGCGACAGCGGTGGGCACGTCGTAGGTGTCCACGAGCAGGGTCGTGCCCTTGCCGAGGGTCGCGATCTGGGCGGCGAACGCCTCGCGCTCGTCGTCGTGCAGGAGCGTGAACGCGTGCGCGGCCGTGCCCGCCGTGGGCACGCCGTACCTTCGCCCCGCCTCGAGGTTGGAGGTGGTGGCGAACCCGGCCACGTAGGCCGCGCGGGCGGCGGCGACGGCCGCCTCCTCGTGGGTGCGGCGCGAGCCCATCTCGATGCACGGTCGGGAGCCGGCGGCCGCCGTCATCCGGGAGGCCGCGGAGGCGACGGCGCTGTCGTGGTTGAGGATGCTCAGGACGAGCGTCTCCAGCAGCACCCCGTGGGCGAAGTCCGCCTCGACGACGAGCACCGGCGACCCGGGGAAGTAGCACTCGCCCTCGGCGTAGCCCCACACGTCGCCCTCGAAGCGGTAGCCGGCGAGGAAGTCCAGCGTGGTCTCGTCGACCACGTGGCTGTCGCGCAGCCGCCGCAGCTCGGCGTCCCCGAAGCGGAAGGCCTCGATCTCGTCGAGCAGCCGCCCCGTGCCGGCGACCACGCCGTAACGACGTCCCTCCGGCAGCCGGCGGGCGAAGACCTCGAACACGCACTGCCGGGACGCGGCACCGCTGCGCAGCGCGGCCTCGACCATGGTGAGCTCGTAGTGGTCGGTGAGCAGTGCGGTGGACTCCACCCGGGCAGCCTATGGTGGTGCCGTGCCGTCCGCCCTGTCCGTCACCGCCTCCGTCGCGCCCGTGGAGCAGGAGAGCGTCGCGGCCGACGCGGCGACCGAGCCGGACGTCCCCTGGATCACCTTGGTGTGGAACGACCCGGTCAACCTCATGTCCTACGTGACGTTCGTGTTCCAGACCTACTTCGGCTACTCCAAGGCCAAGGCGGAGCGCCTCATGATGGACGTGCACACCAAGGGCCGCGCCGTGGTGTCGACCGGTGCGCGCGAGCGCATGGAGACCGACACCGAGGCCCTGCAGGGCTACGGCCTGTGGGCCACGTTCCAGAAGGACAGCTGAGTGGCCCGGGGATTCAAGAGGCGGCAGGGGCGCTACGTCGCCAAGCTCGACGCGGTCGAGCGCGGGCTCGTGGTCGGACTCATGGAGCAGGTGCGTGAGCTGGTGCAGCCCGCCGCTGTCCCCGACCCCGAGGACGGTGGTGACGAGTTCGACCGGATCGTCGCCGGCCTCGGTGGCGTCGGTATGGGGGTCTCGCTCGCGGCCGACGACCAGGTCCCCGAGCTCACCGGGGGAGTGCCCGCGCCGCGGGACCCGGCCCTGGACCGGATCTTCCCCACGGCGAACCGGCAGGACGACCAGGTGGCGGCCGAGTTCCGCCAGCTCACCGAAGAAGGCCTGCGGGCCCGCAAGACCCGCAACCTCGACACGGCCATCTCGGCCCTGGGTCACCTCGAGGACCAGAAGGTCAGCCTCGACCACGACCAGGCGGTGGCGCTCGTCGTCGCGCTCACGGACGTGCGGCTGGTGCTGGGCGAGCGGCTCGGCCTGCGACAGGACGACGACCTGGACCTCATCGAGGAGCAGGTGTCGAGCCTGGCCGAGGACGACCCGGCGGTCTACGCGCTCGCGGTCTACGACTTCCTCACCTGGCTGCAGGAGACGCTGGCGCACGCGCTGCTGCCCTGACCTTGGCCGAGGTGTGTGACGGACCAGACGGCCCGGCGGTCACGGGCCACGGCGGTAGCCCGTCTAGCCTTGACCCGTGGCTGACGCACCCATCGGGATCTTCGACTCCGGCTACGGCGGCCTGACCGTCGCCCGGGCCGTGCTCGACCAGCTGCCCCACGAGTCGATCGCCTACTTCGGCGACACCGCCCGCGCGCCGTACGGGCCACGGCCGATCGCCCAGACCCGTGAGTTCGCCCTCGAGTGCCTGGACCGCCTGGTCGACCACGGCGTCAAGGTGCTCGTGATCGCCTGCAACACCGCCAGCGCCGCCGTGCTGCACGACGCCCGCGAGCGCTACGACGTCCCGGTCGTCGAGGTCATCCGCCCCGCCGTGCGCCGCGCCGCGGCCGCCACCCGCAACCACCGCGTCGGCGTCATCTCGACGCGCGGCACCCACCAGTCCGGGGCGTACGTGGACGCGTTCGCCGCTGCGCCCCAGATCGACGTCGCCAGCGTCCCGTGCCCGCGGTTCGTCGAGTTCGTGGAGTCCGGGGTGACGAGCGGCGCGGAGGTCATCGAGACCGCGCGCCACTACCTCGCACCGCTGCAGGAGCGTGAGGTCGACACCCTCGTCCTCGGCTGCACGCACTACCCGCTGCTGACCGGCGCCATCTCCTACGTGATGGGGGAGGGCGTCACCCTGGTGTCGTCGGCGGACGAGACGGCCAAGGACGTGTACCGCGTGCTCGCGGACTCCGACGCCCTGCGCCCGGCGCACCTTCCGCCGCCGAGCCACGGCTTCACCACGACCGGCGACGCGGCGGAGTTCACCCGTCTCGCGCGTCGGTTCCTCGGCCCCGAGGTCGGCGCCGACGACGACACGGTCTTCGGCGACGCCGTCGTGAGGTCGGTACCCACGCCTGCCGCCGCCGGGGCGCCCGCGGTGTCGGGAGGGTCTGTGGCGTCCGAGGTACCTGTGGCATCGGGGGGTGCTCGATGAAGGTGACCGTGGTGGGGTGCTCCGGCTCCTTCGCCGGCCCGGAGTCACCCGCGTCCTCCTACCTCGTCCAGGCCGACCACGAGGGTCGCACGTGGAGCATCGTCCTCGACCTGGGCAACGGTGCCCTCGGTCCGCTGCAGGGACTGGTCGACCTCGCCGACCTCGACGCCGTCTTCATCAGCCACCTGCACCCCGACCACTGCGTCGACATCTGCGGCCTCTACGTCACCCGCAAGTACCGGCCGGGCGGCGCCGTCGCTGGACAGCTCGACGTGCACGCGCCGGCGGGGGCCGGCGACCGCTTCGCCCTGATGTACCACGGTCTGGAGCACACCGGGATGAGCGCCGAGTTCGCGGTGCACGAGCTGGGCGACACGGTGGCGGCCACCGTCGGGCCGTTCACGGTCACGGCATACCGCGTCAACCACCCCGTCGAGGCGTACGGGTTCCGGGTCGAGGCCGACGGTGCGGTGCTTGCCTACACCGGGGACACCGACGCCACGGACGCCCTGACGCCGCTGCTGACCGGCGCGGACCTGGCCCTGGTGGACAGCGCCTTCGTGGACGGGCGCGACGAGGCCCAGGGCATCCACCTGTCGGGTCGCCGGGCCGCCGAGGCCGCGGTGGCGGCGGGGGGCGTCGGACGGCTCGTGCTCACCCACATCCCACCGTGGAACGACCCGGAGGTCTGCCGGGCCCAGGCCGCCGAGGCGTGGCCGGGGGCGGTGGAGCTCGCCGTGCAGGGCGACACCTGGGCCCTGGGGTGCGAAGCTCCCGCGGACGGCGCGTCTCCCGAGCAGCCGGCCGGGGAGGAGCGCGTGACCATCGACCGCGCCGCGGGCCTGTCGATGTGGGCCGACTACCGCGCCAGCTGTTCGGGCCTCCCCGACGAGGGCGAGCCCCCGGTGGAGTGCTTCGGCGACAGCCCGGCTCTGGCGGACGAGCTGATCGCCTTCGTGACCGACGGCCCCAAGCGCGCGACGGCCGGCCTGGTCGCCGCGTATGCAGCGGACGGCGAGCCGCTTCCCCGCGTCGGGTCGCACTGGGTCGCCTGCGGCGGCGACGGCCGGCCCCGTGTCGTGCTGCGGACGCAGGAGCTGCGGGTGGGACCGTTGAGCTCGGTGGACGCGCAGTTCGCCTGGGACGAGGGCGAGTACGACCGCTCCCTCGAGTCGTGGCTCGACGGGCACCGGCGATTCTTCCGGCGCGAGTGCGAGCGCATCGGCATCGAGTTCTCCGACGAGCTCGAGGTCGTGTTCGAGCGGTTCAGCCGGGTATGGCCGCCGGGCCTCGCGGACTAGCCTCGGCCCCGGCGCTCGCCGACGAGTGTCGGCTCATGGCGCTCGCGGTCTAGTGTCGGCTCATGGCCAAGCAAGCGACGGTCGAGCTCGCTCCCGGTGTGTGGCGCATCCCCCTGCTCGGCGACTTCGTCAACGGGTTCATCCTGCGCGACGACGACGGGCAGGTGACCCTCGTCGACATGGGCGTCAAGAAGTCGGGCCCGAAGGTCATGGCGGCGCTCGCGTCCGTCGGCTCGGGCCCCTCCGACGTCACGCGCCTGCTGCTGACCCATGCCCACCCCGACCACGCCGGGGGAGCGGCGCACGTGGCGGCGGTCACGGGCCGCGACTTCGCCATCCACGAGGACGACGCATCGTACGCGGAAGCCGGGCAGAGCCCGCCCCGGGACCAGTCGTTCCTCATGGCCCGGCTGATGGCACGGCTCGGAGGCAGCGGCAACGACTACGCCGCCGTCACCGTGGGGGAGCGGCTGACCGACGGGCAGGTCCTCGACGTGGCGGGCGGCCTCGAGGTCGTGCACACCCCGGGGCACTCACCCGGGCACGTGGCCTACCTGCACCGCTCGTCCGGGGTGCTGATCACCGGTGACTCCATCTTCAACGTCCGGGGCGTGCGGTGGCCGGTCAGGTCCTTCTGCACCGACTTCAGGCTGACCCAGAAGACCGCCCACCGACTGGCCGAGCTCGACTACACGACGGCGGCGTTCACGCACGGCCCGCACATCGCCGACGAGCCCCGCGAGGCGATCCGGCGCTTCCTCGCCCGGCAGAAGGTCTAGAGCCGCTCGCGCAGCCAGTCGAGGTCGGCCCGCTGGCCCTCGAGGCCACCGCGCGTCTCGATGACGACCGGCGCACCGGCGGCCCGCACCGCGGCGGCGAGCTCGTCGGGGTCGATGAGCCCCTCGCCGAGGTTGGTGTGCCGGTCGGCGCCGGAGTCGAACTCGTCACGGCTGTCGTTGCAGTGCACGAGGTCGATGCGGCCCGTGATGGAGCGGATCGCGTCCACCGCGCCCGCGAGCGGGATGCCACCGGCGTGGGCGTGGCAGGTGTCGAGGCAGAAGCCGACGTTGTCGGAGCCCTCCGCACTCCCGATGGCATCCCAGGTGCGGGCGATGCGCTCGAGCGTCCGCGCCATGGCGTTGTCGCCGCCGGCGGTGTTCTCGAGCAGCAGGGGGATCTTGAGGTCGGTGGCCTCGATGGCCTTGCGCCAGTTGTCGAAGCCCTTCTCGACGTCCTCGGCCTTGTCGACGTGGCCGCCGTGGACGATGAGGCCCTTGGCGCCGACCGAGGCGCCGGCGTCGATGAACTGCTGGAGCAGCTTGCGGCTCGGGATGCGGATGCGGTTGTTGGTCGTCGCCACGTTGATGAGGTAAGGCGCGTGGACGTAGAGGTCGACCCCGGCTGCCTCGGCGTCGGCCCGCAGCGCCTCGGCCCCGCCTGCGTACTCCACCTCGGGCCCCTTGTAGCTCTGCGGGTTGCCCAGGAAGAACTGCGACAGACCGGCGCCCCGCTCACGGGCCGCACCCACCGGGTCGGCCGAGTCGACGTGGGCACCGAGGGCGAAGGTTGCAGCCATGGGTCCACCCTAGGGCGGCCCACCGACGGCGGTTAGCCTTGCTGCCGTGACCGACACCACCGCCCCGACCGCCCAGGCCCGCCACGACGGCCGCACCCCCGACCAGACCCGCGAGGTGCGCATCACCCGCAACTGGCTGGACCACGCCGAGGGCAGCGTGCTCGTCGAGTTCGGCCGCACCCGGGTGCTCTGCGCGGCCTCGTTCACCGAGGGCGTGCCGCGCTGGCTCAAGGGCAAGGGCACCGGCTGGGTCACGGCGGAGTACGAGATGCTGCCCCGCGCGACGAACACCCGCTCCGACCGCGAGTCCCGCAAGGGCAAGGTCGGTGGGCGCACCCACGAGATCAGCCGGCTCATCGGCCGCAGCCTGCGGGCGGTCATCGACACCAAGGCGCTCGGCGAGAACACCATCGTCCTGGACTGTGACGTCCTGCAGGCCGACGGCGGCACGCGGACCGCCGCCATCACCGGCGCCTACGTCGCGCTCGTCGACGCCATCGAGGACGCCCGGGCCAAGGGCCTCATCGCCAGGAACGCGAAGCCGCTCACCGGTTCCATCGCCGCGGTCTCGGTCGGCATCGTCAAGGGCCAGGCGGTCATCGACCTCGACTACCCGGAGGACTCGACCGCTGAGACCGACATGAACGTCGTCATGACCGGCGACGGGCGGTTCGTCGAGGTGCAGGGGACCGCGGAGGCCGCGCCCTTCGACCGCGACATGCTGGACGCGCTGCTCGACAAGGCCACCCAGGGCTGTGCCGACCTCGCCGTCCGCCAGCAGGAGGCGCTCGCCGCCACGCCGCGGGAGCGCGAGCTGTGACCCGGGTCGTCCTCGCGACCCGCAACGACCACAAGGTCCTCGAGCTGCGCGCCATCCTCTCCGACGTGGTCGAGGAGCTCGGCCTCGAGATCGTCGGAGCCGGTGACTTCCCCGGCGCGCCCGACGTGGTCGAGGACGAGGTGAGCTTCGAGGGCAACGCCCGGCTCAAGGCGCTGGCGCTCGCCGAGTTCACCGGGCTGCCGTCGCTCGCCGACGACTCGGGGCTGTCGGTCGACGTGCTCGGGGGTGCTCCCGGCATCTTCTCGGCGCGCTGGGCCGGTCGCCACGGCGACGACCGCGCCAACCTCGACCTGCTCCTCGCCCAGACCGCCGACGTCAAGGACGAGCACCGCGCGGCGGCCTTCGTGTGCGCCGCGGTGCTGGCGCTGCCGGACGGTACGGTGCGCTCCACCGAGGGCCGCATGCCTGGGGCATTGGCGCGAGAACCCAAGGGTGCCAACGGTTTCGGCTACGACCCGGTGCTGGTCGTCGAGGGCGACACCCGCCACGCGGCTGAGCTGTCGCCGGAGGAGAAGAACGCGATCTCCCACCGCGGCAAGGCGTTCCGCGCCCTGGTCCCGCACCTGCGCGACCTGCTCGGCTGAGGACGCCCCGAGGCCGTACAGTGGCCTCCGCGCGCAAGTGGCGGAATCGGCAGACGCGCCAGGTTTAGGTCCTGGTGCCTTCGGGCGTGCGGGTTCAAGTCCCGCCTTGCGCACCGGACCCGGCTGTCGCGCGCCGGCCTCGTCGTGGTCCCGGTATCGCGTCCACGTGCACCTGAACGTGAGGCGCTTCGCAGGGCGGGCTCTGCCACAGGTGGGGGATACGGACACCAAGGGTGCCTGTCGGGGCTGTCACCCGGCTTTCAGGCTGGCGACAGGCGACCACGGGGGCCGCCACTGACAGAAGGACTCCGCCATGCACCTCACCACTCGCCCCGGCCGGTTCGCCGCCGGACTGACCACCTTCGCCGCCGTCGCTTCCTTGGGAGGCACCGCCGCGGTGATGGCGACTCGCACCGGCTCACACCAGGGGCAGCATGCCCGGGCGGTCGCTGCGACTGGTCCCGCGTCGATGACCGGCGTCATGTCAGCGCCCACCGTGACCCAGCGACCGACGATGCCATCCAGCCACCCGCTCGGTGCGACGGCCCGACCGACGCGGCCCGCGCGACCGCTCACCGCAGCGCAGGCTGCGGCCCTCGCAGCGAGCGCGACCAGAGCCCACGTCGACGAGGTGGAAGCGGCCACCGGCCCGGTCGGGACGACGTACGACGTCAAGCTGGTACGCCCGGACGGTTCGAATGTGGAGGTCCTCGTCGTCGCTCGCACTGGTCAGGTCTCCGTCGCGGGTGAGCAGGACAAGGCAGACCCAGCGGCCGAAGGCGCCGCGGGGCTCGAGAGCGTTCCGAACGAGCCTGACCACCCGTCCGACAGGTCCGACCACTAGGCGGGCCCAACACCTTGGCACGGTCGCCCGACACCGCACCACGGTGAGGGACACTTGCTCCATGAGATGTGCTGCATCCACTGGCTCAAGTCCCGCCGTGCGCACATGACTGCACCCACGGACGGCTGGGAGGACCGGCAGGACCTGCCCGGCAAGAACGCGCTCGACACGGCGTCCTGGCGCCGTGAGGTGCACGCCCTCTATGCCGCCGTCCGCGCGGAGCCGGACCCCGAGGAGGCCCACGCCCTCTGGGTCGAGACGCGGTCGCGCCTGTTCCTCGAGCACCCGGCGTCGCCACGCCGCGAGGGGCAGTCGCTGCGCCACGCGCCGTACGACCCGGCGTTCCGGTTCGTCGTGCCGGTGGAGCCGGCCGAGCAGGAGCCGTGGGAGTTCCTGTCGGCGACCGATGGCGTGGTGCCGTTCCGCGGCGCCGGGCGCGTGACGCTGGAGGGCCTCGGGACGCTGGACCTGTGGTGGCTCGACTCGTACGGCGGAGGCCTGTTCCTCCCCGTGCGCGACGGCTCTGCGGGACAGGAGACCTACGGCGCCGGCCGCTACCTGCTCGACACCGTCAAGGGGGCTGACCTCGGGCGTGACGACCAGGACTCCTGGGTGGTCGACCTCAACTTCGCCTACAACCCCTCGTGCGTCTACGACTACCGCTGGGTGTGCCCGCTGGCGCCGCCCGGCAACCGGGTCGAGGCCAGTGCGCCGGTCGGCGAGCTGCTGCCGGAGGGCTACTGAGCGGCCTCCGACGGACTCGCGCGCCGCGGGACGCCCGTGCCGTACCGTCGGGCTGTGAACCCCCTGCTGCGCGAGCTGCTCCCGGCGCTGCGCCTCGACGAGGGCCACGTCGCCGCCCACCTCGACCTGCGGCCCGGCAGTGCGCTGCCCTCGGTGCTGCCCGTCAGCACGCTGGCCTGCGGGGCCGTCGCCGCGGCAGGGCTGGCCGGGGCCGTCCTGCGTGGCGGCGACCGTGTCCACGTCGACCCGCGCCAGGTCGCCGTCTCTTTCCGGGGCGACCAGCTGCAGAGCCTCGGTGGCGTGGGCGGGTCGGGGTTCGCGCCCCTGTCCGGCTTCTTCGAGACACAGGACGGCTGGGTGCGCACGCACGCCAACTACCCACACCACCGGGCTCGCCTGCTGCGCGCGCTGGGGCTCGGCGAGGACACGACGCGAGACGAGCTGACTGCCTTCATGGCCGCGGCAGGCGCCTCCGAGGTCGAGGACGTCGTGACCGCCGAGCACGGCATCGCGGTGCGCGTGCGCCCGCTGGCCGAGTGGATGGGCGGCGAGCAGGCGCGGGCCGTGGCGACGCACGACGTGCTGGCCGTGACCACGACGGGGGACGCGGCCCCGGCGCCGGTCCGGCCACGACCCCGCGTCCTCGACCTCACCAGGGTCATCGCCGGCCCGGTGGCCACCCGGACGCTGGCGTTCCTCGGCTGCGACGTGCTGCGCGTGGACAGCCCGCACCTGCCCGAGATCGAGGCCCAGCACCTCGAGACCGGGCCGGGCAAGCGGTCCACGCTCGTCGACCTCCACGACGAGCACGCCCGCCGGCGCCTGCACGAGCTCGTGGACGAGGCCGACGTCCTCGTCGTCGGCTACCGGCCCGGGGCGCTCGCGGCATACGGGCTGGACCCCGACGCGCTCGCGCTGACCCACCCACACCTCGTGTGCGCCACCCTCACGGCGTGGACGCCGAGCGGGCCGTGGGGTGGCCGCCGTGGGTTCGACAGCATCGTCCAGGCAGCCACCGGTATCGCGCTGCTGGAGTCGCGCGACGACCGGACCCCTGGTGCCCTGCCGGCCCAGGCGCTCGACCACGCGACGGGGTACCTCCTCGCTGCCGGGGTCCTCACGGCCCTGCGTCGCCGGGCGGTGGAGGGCGGCACCTGGCGCGTGTCCGCGCACCTCGCCCGGACCGCGCACTGGCTGCTCCAGTCCGATGCCCTCGACGCCCCGGCGCAAGCTCTCGACGACCCCTCGCCGTGGATGGTGTCGACTCCCACCGACCTCGGTGAGCTCGTGCAGTCCAGACCCGCCTTCCAGGTCGACGACGGGCCCCGCGAGTTCACCCGGGTCGGCCACCGGTGGGGCGCGGACGCCGCGGAGTGGTCTGCGCCCCAGGGACCGGTCGACCCGCCGGTCCGGGGCCGGAGACCTTGACGCCCTACGGCGCCGGGATGGTGCGCGGGTCGAACCCGAACGGCAGCTCGAGTCGGTGGGCGGCCATGAGCGCGTCGTCGGTGAGCACGTCGCGTGTGGTGCCGTCGGCCACCACGACGCCGTCGGACAGGACGACCGACCGGGGGCAGAGTTCGTAGGCGTAGGGCAGGTCGTGCGTGACCATGAGCACGGTGACGTCGAGCGAGCGGATGATGTCGGCGAGCTCGCGCCGGGACGCGGGGTCGAGGTTGGAGGAGGGCTCGTCGAGCACGAGCACCTCGGGCTCCATGGCCAGCACCGTGGCGACGGCCACGCGGCGCCGCTGGCCGAACGACAGGTGGTGCGGCGGCCGGTCGATGAAGTCGACCATGCCGACCCGGTCGAGGGCGTCGACGACGCGGCGCTCCAGCTCGGCGCCGCGCAGGCCCAGGTTGGCCGGCCCGAACTCGACGTCGGCGCGGACGCTGGGCATGAACAGCTGGTCGTCGGGGTCCTGGAACACCACGCCGACGCGGCGGCGCACCTCCTGGAGGTTCTCCTTCGCGACCGGCAGTCCGGAGACCGCTACCGAACCCGCGCCGGCGGTGAGGATGCCGTTGAGGTGCAGGACCAGCGTCGTCTTGCCGGCGCCGTTCGGGCCGAGCAGGGCCACCCGCTCGCCGCGGTGCACGTGCAGGTTCACGCCGTACAGCGCCTGGTGGCCGTCGGGGTAGGCGTAGGCGAGCCCGCGGACGTCGAGGACCGGGTCGCTCACAGCGCCACCGCCACGGCGAGGGTCACCAGTGCGGCGGTGGGCAGGGCTGCCGCGAGCCGCCACTGGGCGGACGAGGCGGTGAGGGTGTGGGTCACGGGGAGCCTTCCGGTGTAGCCGCGGGACAGCATGGCGAGGTGGATGCGCTCGCCGCGCTCGTAGGACCGGATGAAGAGCGCCCCCACGGTGGAGGCGAGCGCCGGCCACGACCGCACCGACCGGGCCTGGAACCCGCGCGACTCCCGGGCGATGCGCATCCGCGTCAGCTCGCCGGTGACGACCTCGAGGTAGCGCACCATGAAGCCGAAGATCTGCACGAGCTGCTGCGGCAGGCGCAGGCGCTCGAGCCCCGCCAGCAGGTCGCGCGGCTCGGTGGTCGCGGCCAGGGTCAGGGAGGCCAGCACCCCGAGGGTTCCCTTGGCCAGCAGCGCCCACGACGCCCACAGTCCCGGTTCGGACAGGCTCAGCGGCCCGACCGGCACCCGCGGTCCCGATGCCACGAACGGCAGCAGCGCCGCGAAGACGACGAACGGCACCTCGACGACCATCCGCCTGGCGATGTGGCCGAAGGGCAGCCCGGCGAGGCCGACGACGCCCAGGAGCAGGACGGCATACACCGCGAACGCCCAGGCGTGCTGGCGCGGGGTGGCCACGACGAGGAGCACGAAGGTGACGAGCGCGACGATCTTGGTGTGTGCGGGGAGGTGGTGCACGGGGGAGTGGCCGTGGAAGTGCAGGTGGTGCCCGTGGCTCGCGCCCACCCGACTACCGCCGGTCTTCGCTGGGGCCGTGGCCGCGGCGGCGCAACAGCCAGGCGAGGCCGCCACCGACGAGGCCCACCACGAGGACACCCACGACGCCGGCGAGGCCGCCGGACAGCCGCGCGTTGCCGACCCCGCGAGTGGAGTACCCGGCGAAGGGTGAGCCGTCGGTGGCGTGCCGGCGCCCGGTCGACAGGAACCCGACCTTCTCGGCGACGTAGTTGAGGCCGTCGGGGTGGCTCGAGGCGTAGTAGGACACGACACCGGCGAGGACGAGCGCGACGAGAAGGCCCACCACGACGAGGCGACGCGTGCTGACCGACCTCATGCGCGGACCTCCTCGCGCACGACGAGCTCCCGTTGCTGCAGGACCTTCCGCGCGCCGTGGACGAGGTCGGGGCGCACGGCGACGATCGAGGAGACGGCGAGCGCGGTGATGACGGCCTCGCCGACGCCGATGAGCAGGTGCCAGCCGACCATGGCCGTGGCCAGCCGGTCGAGGGGGATCGGGGCCTGGCCGCCCACGGCGTACAGCGCCACGAACCCCAGTGCCGCAACGGGGACCGACAGGAACGCGCCGACTGCGGCAGCCGGCACCACCATGCCGACGCGGCGGGGCAGCAGCGCCTGCACCCCGCGGAAGGTGAGCCAGCCGACCCACACGCCCACGAGGCCCATCAGGGTGATGTTGGTGCCGATGGCGGTCAGGCCGCCGTCGGCGAACAGCAGGGCCTGCGCCAGCAACACCACCGTGAGGCAGAGCGTGGCCGTGCACGGACCCACGAGCACGGCGGCGAGGGCGCCGCCCAACAGGTGCCCGGACGTGCCCGCGCCGACGGGGAAGTTGAGCATCTGTGTCGCGAACACGAACGCGGCCACGAGCCCGGCCAGCGGTGCGGTGCGGTCGTCCAGCTCGCGGCGGGCGGCCCCGACCAGCGCGCTGACGACGCCGACCGCGGCGACGCCCGCCGTCGCCAGCGAGGTGGGGGCGTCGAGGAAGCCGTCGGGGACGTGCACGGGGACTCCTTGCCGTCGGGTGGCGAACCCGCTGCTGGGATAGGTTTGCGGGAGGACGACATCCACTCTATTGCAAATCGTTTGCAACTACGCGACCCGAGGAGACCCGCCCGTGAGCGAGCGACTGAGCCCCGGCGACGAAGCGCCGGACTTCACGCTGCCCGACGACCAGGGTGGGGAGGTGACCTTGTCCGACCTGCGCGGCCGCAAGGTCATCGTCTACTTCTACCCGGCCGCCATGACACCCGGCTGCACCACCCAGGCGTGCGACTTCAGCGACAACATCAGCTCCCTGCGCGGCGAGGGCTACGAGGTGCTCGGCATCTCGCCCGATGCCCCGGCCAAGCTCGCGAAGTTCCGCGAGAAGGACGGCCTGACGATCACGCTGCTCTCCGACGCCGACCGGGCCGTGATGACGCGCTGGGGAGCGTTCGGCGAGAAGAAGCTCTACGGCAAGACCGTCGAGGGCGTCGTCCGCAGCACGGTCGTGGTCGACGAGCAGGGCCAGGTCTCCCACGCGATGTACAACGTCAAGGCCACCGGCCACGTGGCCAAGCTGCGCCGCGACCTCGGCCTCGCCTGACCCCCGCGGGCATCTCGCCACCACACCGCCCTCCCATCACCATCCAGCCACCCGTAGGAGATCCCGTGAGCGACACGAGCGCCCCGCGTCCGTCCCAGCCCAAGTCGGTCGACCAGATCGAGGCCGACATCGCCGCCGCCCGCGAGCGCCTCGCGGGCACGGTCGACGAGCTGCACACCCGTACCGCGCCGCAGGAGATCGCGCGCCGCCAGGTGCAGTCCGCGCGCGAGAAGTTCACCGAGGCCACCCGCACACCCACGGGTGAGCTGCGTACCGAGCGCGTCGCGGCCCTCGCGGCTGCAGCGGTCGCGCTCATCGGGCTCGGCGCGGTCCGCCGCCGTCGTGGCTGAGGGAGCAGACCGCCTCCCGATCCGCATGCTGCACGACCGGGTGCTGGTCTCCCTCGAGGGCGAGGGTGGCGAGCGCCGGTCCGGTGGCGGGATCGTCATCCCCGCCACCGCCAGCATCGGCCGGCGTCTGGCGTGGGCCACCGTCGTCGCGACCGGCCAGAACGTCCGCCAGGTCGAGGTCGGTGACCGGGTGCTGTTCGACCCGCAGGACCGCGGTGAGGTCGAGCTGCAGTCCAAGGAGTACGTCCTGCTGCGCGAGAAGGACCTGCACGCCGTCGCTGCCGCGCGGGTCAGCGACGGCGGGCAGACTGGCCTCTACCTCTGAGCGGTCGGGAGCCCGGCCTCGCGCCAGGCCCGGAACCCGCCCTCGACGTCGGTGGCGCGGGTGACCCCGAGCCGCAGCAGGGCGTCCGCGGCCAGTGACGAGGTGTAGCCCTCCTGGCACAGCACGAGCACCCGTGTCGCGAATCCGGCGACGGGCAGCCGGGACTCGTGGCGTGGGTCGAAGCGCCACTCCAGCACGTTGCGCTCGACGACGAGCGGGTGCAGGTGCGCCGCGACCTCGCCCTCGGTCGCCCGCTGTGCCGCGGGACGGATGTCCACCAGGACCGCTCGGCCGTAGAGCACCTCCTGGTATGCCGCCCGCACGCTCACCCGGCGCAGCCGGCTGCGGGCGTCGGCCAGCTGGTCGTCGATCCCGGCGTAGGTGGGTGCCAGCCGCCCGCGGCCCGGGTCCCGCGTCACCGGACCGCTGAACAGCCGTGTCTCCCAGTGCGTCTGGATCGTGGGCGCGGCGCTCACGGCGGTCACCACTGCTCACCGGCCTGCTCGACGCCGGTCACCTTCAGCGTCCCGTCGAGGACCGCGTAGCGGGTCAGGCCGCGCAGCGCGGGGGAGTAGACGTGCACCGACAGGGCGGGGACGTCACCGGGGTTGGCGACGTCGTGCACGTGGTGGCTGCCGAACGACCGGCCCTCGCCGCGGGGCAGCAGCCTCTCGTGCGCCCGGCCGCCGGACCAGCTGTGCTCGGCCAGTGTGCCCTCGACGGTGACGAAGGCGCCCTCGGAGCGCAGGTGGTCGTGCCAGCCGGTCGACGTGCCGACCGGCCACGCGATGAGCCAGATCTCGAGGTGCTCGGTGGCGTCGAGGCGGTGCCAGGTGCGCTCGGTGGCGCCGAGGTCGACGTGGCGGTGGAGGTCGGGGTCGGTGGCGAAGAGCTGCGCCGTGCGGAGCAGCTGGCTACGGGTGAAGCGGTTGACGCCGGGGGTGCCGGCGGTGGTCGTGATGGTCATGGTCCTGCTCCTGGTTCGTCGGTGTCTGTGTTGTGCGAGATGGCGCGTGGAGGCTGCGCATTCGCGGACAGACCGACCCCTGGACCAGGAACAGGTCGAGGTGGATGCGGCGGTGTGCCGTGTGGCTGGTGGCCATGGGATGTCTCCGGGGTTCGAGGGACGCGCTCGAGGCGTCGGGGCTGGTGCGGGACGAGGTCAGGCGCAGCAGCAACACCGCATGACGTCGCCGCACATGGGAGCCATGTGCGCGCGCATCACCGCGGTGGTCGAAGACATGGCTCCAGTGCAGCACGCGGCCCCGGCCGTCGTCCACGAGGTACCCGTGGCGTCTCGCCCTCCGAGAAGCGCAGGCCCGACGCCGGTCCCGACACCCGACGCCGGTCCCGACACCCGGCCCCATGCCGACGTCCGGGGCAGGACGCACGAAGGGCCGGTCACAGTGGTGTGACCGGCCCTTCGTGGTGGGTGGTGCGCCATCAGGGACTCGAACCCCGAACCCGCTGATTAAGAGTCAGCTGCTCTGCCAATTGAGCTAATGGCGCGCGAGGAGAGACATTAGCAGGACGATGGCGGCGACGTGAAATCGGCTCCGCTGACGCTCACGACTGCCTCCGTCGGCGGGCTGCGGCGACCAGCGCGGTGCCCGCCGCGACGGCCAGGGCGCCGACCCCGACAGCCAGCCCGAGGCGCAGCCCGGTGCCGTTGCCGGTCCCGGATGCCGTTGCCGCGGAGGCCTTTTCGCTGGACGAGACGCTGGCTGAGGAGCTCGAGGACTGGGGGAGGGGCGTCATGGTCGGCGCGGGCGAGTCGGTGCCCGAAGACGTGGAGGGAGCGCTCGAGGTGGGTGCTGCTGCGGCCAGCCGGAAGGTGCTCGTGTCCGACACCGGGTGCCCGTCCTCGCTGACGACGCGGAAAGCGACCTTGTAGGTGCCGTCAGGCAGCCCCGCGTCGAGGTCGAGGCTGACCTTGGTGCCGTCCACCTTCGCGCGCCCGTTGCCGGCGTCACCTCCGGGGCCGGTCACGGCGACGGTGGCGAAGCTGGAGCTGATGGGCTCGTCGAACGTCAGCACCACCGCGGCCGGCGCCGTGCGCACCGTGGAGCCGTCAGCAGGCGAGACCGACCGCAGCGACGCGTGGGCGTCGGCCCCGAGCGCGGTCACGAGGGAGGACAGCACCCCCAGGAGCAGCCCGAGGACGGCCACCCACACGGTGATGCGGACGGCCCTGTGCTTGCGGTCTGAGTCCATGAACACCGTTCCATCCTGCCTGACGCACTCCGACGTGACGAAGACTCCCGACGTGACGAAGACTCCCGACGTGACGAAGACTCCCGACGTGACGAGGGCCCCCACCTGACGAAGGACGCGAGATGACGAAGGCCCCCGACCGTGACGGTCGGGGGCCTTCGAGTGGGGTGAGCGACGGGGCTTGAACCCGCGACCCCCGCGACCACAACGCGGTGCTCTACCAGCTGAGCTACGCCCACCATGCAACACGACCGGACAAGTCCGGCCGCGGAAGCGACAACCATCGTACCCGTTCCGAAGGGGTGCTCGTGACCACCCCGGCAAGCCGCGGCAGGCCCGTGGTCCGCGCCCGTCAGCCGGGGTCGACCACGTGCCGCGCGGCGATGGCCTTGGCCGTGGCGCTGTCGGGGCCGGGCTGGGGGACGAAGACGGCCTCGCGGTAGTAGCGCAGCTCGGCGATCGACTCGCGGATGTCGGCGAGCGCGCGGTGGCCGCCGGACTTCTTGGGAGAGCTGAAGTAGGCGCGCGGGTACCAGCGGCGGGACAGCTCCTTGATCGAGGAGACGTCGATGATCCGGTAGTGCAGGTGTGCCTCGAGCTCGGCCATGTCGCGGGCGAGGAAGCCGCGGTCGGTGGCGACGGTGTTGCCGCCGAGGGGAGCCTTGCGCGGCTCGGGCACCCACTCGCGCACGTAGGCGAGCACCTGCTCCTGCGCGTCCTGCATGGTCGTGCCGCCCGCCAGCTCCTCGAGCAGGCCCGAGGTGGTGTGCATGTCACGCACGAAGTCGTCCATCTGCTCGAGCGCACCGGCCGGCGGGGCGATGACGACGTCGACGCCGTCGCCGAGCTGGTTGAGCTCGAAGTCGGTGACCAGGGCGGCCACCTCGATGAGGGCGTCGTGCTCGAGGGAGAGCCCGGTCATCTCGCAGTCGATCCAGACGATGCGGTCGTTGATCGAGCGTTCTGTGGGGGTCTGGGTCACCCGCACACCCTACGGCCCACCCGCGACAGGCGCGGGGCGTGCGTCCGGTCGCTGCACTAGCCTGCCGGTCATGACGTGGGGACAGGAGCCTCGGTACGGGGCGGGACCACTGGCCGGGGGGCCGGTCCAGGGTGGTGGGCCGGCCGGTGCGACCGGCCAGGACGGTGTTGCCGGCGGCCCTGGGGTCGGGCGCGGGTCGAGCCGGCGAGCCCTGCGACGCTGGCTCTTCGTGGCGTTCCTCGTCATCGGGTTCGCGCTCGCAGCACTGGTCCTCGTCGCCTACTACGGCGCGACGCTCGGGGTGGTGACCAGCCTGCTGGGGGTGCTGCTCGCGGCCATCCCCCTCGGCATCGTGATCCCGACCTTCCTGTGGCTCGACCGCTTCGAGGCCGAGCCCAAGCGCTACCTGCTCGTTGCCTTCGCGTGGGGAGCGCTCGTCGCGGCGCTGGTGGCGGGGGTCTTCAACACCGGCGCCAACATCGCCTTCCAGGCGGCCACCGGTGGCTCGCAGTCAGCCATGCTCGCGACCGCGGTGTTCTCCGCTCCGCTGGTGGAGGAGGCCTGCAAGGGCCTGCTGGTGCTGCTCATCTGGTGGTTCAGGCGGCGCGAGTTCGACGGGATCATCGACGGCATGGTCTACGCCGGCATCGTCGCGGCCGGTTTCGCCTTCACCGAGAACATCCAGTACCTCGGGATGGCCTACGCCGACGGTGGCGACCAGGCGCTGACGGGCACGTTCATCGCCCGCTGCATCTTCACGCCGTTCGCCCACCCGATGTTCACGGTCTGCACGGGGATCGGTATCGGGATCGCGGCGACCACGCGCAGCCGGGCCCTGAAGGTCCTGGCGCCCGTCGCGGGATACCTGCTCGCGGCGCTCCTGCACGCGATCTGGAACCTCGCCGCCGTCACGGGAGGAGCCGGGCTCGTCACGGTCTACCTCCTCGTCGAGGTGCCGATCTTCCTCGCCTTCGTGGCCCTCGTGGTGTGGGCGCGGCGACGCGAGGGGCGGCTCATCGGCCGCTACCTGAGCGTCTACGCCGATGCCGGGTGGCTGTCGCCGGGCGAGGTGCAGATGCTCTCGACGATGAGGGGCCGCCGTGCCGCCCGGATGTGGGCGCGTTCGGCCGGTCGGAGGTCGCTCGCCGCGATGCGCGGCTTCCAGGACACTGCCAGCGAGCTGGCGCTGCTGCGGGCCCGCATGCACCACAGCGCCGCCGACGCCCAGGCCCTCGAGAGCGAGCGGGACATGCTCGCCGCGCTCACTGCCCGCCGCCGGGAGATGCTCGGCGCGTACTAGGTTGCTGGGCGTGCGCACCCTCGACATCGCCTCGACCATCGGTCCCGACCTCGTTGCCCTGCGGCGCGAGCTGCACCAGGTGCCCGAGCTCGGCCTCGAGCTGCCCCTGACGCAGCGCCTCGTCCTCGACGCCCTCGAGGGCCTCGACCTCGAGGTCACCCTGGGGAAGGGGCTGTCTTCGGTGGTCGCCGTGCTTCGCGGCCGTGGTGGCGACCGCACCGGCGTCGACCGGCCGGTGGTCCTCCTGCGCGGGGACATGGATGCCCTCCCGGTGACCGAGGACCTCGACCTCGAGCACGTGTCGCGGCACCCGGGGCTCATGCACGCCTGCGGCCACGACCTCCACGTCGCCGGCCTCGTCGGCGCGGCACGCATCCTGCACGACCTGCGCGACGAGCTCGAGGGCGACGTCGTGTTCATGTTCCAGCCCGGCGAGGAAGGGCCCGGTGGGGCCGAGCCGATGATCGCCGAAGGGCTGCTCGATGCGGCGGGGCGTCGGGTGGACGCGGCCTACGCCCTGCACGTGTTCTCCTCCGAGCACCCGCTGGGGCAGTGGTTCGGGCGCCCCGGACCGCTCATGGCGGCGGCCGACGAGGTCAAGGTGCGGGTGGTCGGCGAGGGCGGTCACGGGTCGCAGCCGTTCCGGGCCAAGGACCCCATCCCGGTGGCGTGCGAGATCGTCGTGGCCCTGCAGACGCTCGTCACCCGGCAGTTCGACGTCTTCGACCCGGTCGTCATCACGGTGGGCAAGTTCGTGGGCGGCACCAAGGACAACATCATCCCTGACGACGCGGTGTTCGAGGCGACCGTGCGCAGCCTTTCGCCCGAGGCGCGCAAGGCGGTGAGCGGGAAGATCACCCTCCTCGCCGAGCAGCTCGCGGCCGCCCACGGGCTCACCGCCGAGGTCGAGCACCTCCCGGGCTACCCCGTCACGGTCAACGACGAGGACGAGTACGCCTTCGCGAAGGACACGATCGTCGACCTGTTCGGCGCCGACCGCTACACCCACCAGCGCGACCCCGAGATGGGCGCGGAGGACTTCTCGTTCGTCGGCGAGCTCGTGCCGAGCGCCTACGTCAACCTCAGCGCCTGCCCGGTCGCCGACCACGCGTCGGCACCGGACAACCACTCGCCGCGGGCCGACTTCGACGACTCCGTCGTCCCCGACGGGGCGGCCCTGCTCGCCGAGCTCGCACTGCGGCGGACCGCCCAGCTGAGCCGCCGGGCGACCACGGCCTGAGCCGCAGCGGCACCGGGACCGGTGGTGGAGGGGCGCCCCCGGCAGGACTCGAACCTGCGACCTAGAGATTAGAAGGCTCTTGCTCTATCCAGCTGAGCTACGGGGGCAGTGCGCGCACAGTCTAGAGGCGTCCCACGAGCAGGCGCGGTAGGCCGCGGCGCCGGGTCAGAGGTGCAGCGAGTACGCGGCGTGGTGCCAGAGGTGGATCGCTGCGTAGGCGCGCCACGGCGACCACGCGGCGGCCCGGGCCGCCACCTCGCGAGGCGTGGCGAGCTCCAGCGCCTTGCGCAGGACGAGGTCGCCGGCCGGGAAGGCGTCGGGGTCACGCATCGCCCGCATCGCGACGTACTCGACCGTCCACGGGCCGATTCCGGGCAGCGCCAGCAGCTCGCGCCGTACGGGCACCGGGTCGACGCCCGGCGCGACGCGGAGGCCGTCGGCGCACGCCCGAGCGACGGCGACGACGGTGCGGGCGCGCTGCCCGGTGACGCCCACGACAGCCTGCAGCTCTGCGGGGTCGACCGCTGCAAGCGTTGCGGGGCACGGGAACTCGACGAGCCCGGTGACCGCATCGAGCCGTCCCCACCGCTCGACGAGCCGGCCGCCGAACGTGCGAGCGGCGACGAGCGAGACGTGCTGTCCGAGCACCGTCATCACCGTCGACTCGAACCCGTCGAACGACCCCAGGATCCGCAGGCCAGGCTGGGCCGACACCAGCGGCGCGAGGACGGGGTCGTCGCCGAGGTGCAGGGCCACGGCGGACAGGTCGGTCTCGAGGTCGAGCCACCCGCGCACCGACGCGCCGGCTTCGACGAGCGCCTCGGGAGCGCCGTCGCCGTCGACACCCACGACGTCGACGGTGACGTCGTCGGCGCCGAAGACCGCCTCGACGAGCAGCGGCCCCGCGCCCGTGCTCACCAGTCGGGAGTAGGTGCGGGTCGAGGCGTCCACCCGCTCGAGGCCGGGCACCGCGTGGGCCAGCAGGGCGGCGAAGGCCTCCGCCGCGGGGTAGGAGGTGACGGCGGCGACCGTCGTGCGGGTCACGCCTCGCCGCCGAGCGGCATGGTGGCCACCGGTTCGTAGTGGCGCGGCCGGCCCTTCGCCCCCGGCTGCGACGCGAAGAGGGTGACCTCCTTCGCGACCCAGCCCGGTCCCTCGTAGGTGTCCAGGGTGCGCAGCCACCGCGTGGACTCGAACGGCCGGCGCGAGCGGGCCACGGTCAGGTGCGGGTGGAAGGGCCCTCCCTCGGGTGACGCCCCTGCGTGGTTGCAGGCGAGTCGGACGCTTCGGGAGAGCTGGGCCAGTGACTCGAGTGCCGACGGCTCGCCGCCGACCCCCGTCCAGAGCACCCGCGCGTCCTCGGCGTGCGGGAACGCGCCGGCCCCGCGCAGGCTGAGCGCCAGCTCGTCGCGCGCCGCGGCTGCCGCGGCGACGGCCTCGGCGACCTCGTCGACCCGCTGGGCCGGGACCTCGGCCATGAACGCGAGGGTCACGTGCCACAGGCTCGGGTCGACCCAGCGCAGGTCCCGGCCCGCGTCCCGCCGTGGCTCGAGGAAGTCGCCCAGGTCCTCGAGGGCCGGCTCCGGCGGGACGAGGGCGGCGAAGATGCGCATGGCGCCATTCTGGAGGCCGGGACGAGCGGGTCGCCGCCGGGCTAGATTTGGCCCGGGAGGAAGGGGTGGACCGTGGCTTCACCAGTGCGCAGCCTGTCGGTGCCGAGGACGTGGTTCCTCACCGTGCGCGCCGTCGAGGTCGCGGTGCTCGTGCTCGTCGCGAGCACCCTGCAGGAGCTGTGGCTCACCTGGCGCGCCAGCGTGCAGTACTCCTCCCCGGACGGCGCCCCGGCGTCCCCGTCGTTCATGGACAGGGTCACCGGTATGGCGCTGTACGGCGGCTTTCGCGGCCCCATCGCGCTGGTCGCAGGGTCGCTGCTGCTGGCCGTCTGCCTCGCGGTCCTGCACCGCGCCGGCCCCGTCACCAACGCCCGGGTGGTGCGCTGGGAGTGGCTCGTCCTCTGGGGGGTCCAGGCCGTCGTGGCGCTCGGCCTGGTGGCCCTGGGGGTGCTCGCGCTGTTCGGTGATGACCCGTTCAGCTCCGACGACCCCTCGGTCGTGTCCGGCTACCAGGGCCCGGGGCTGGTGGCACAGGTGCTCGGCAACCTTGCGTGGCCGTTGGCATCGCTGGTCCTGCTGGCCCCGAGCGGCCTGTGGTGGCTGCGGCTGCCGGCGGAGTTCGAGGAGCCGGAAGGGGACAGGGCGACGGGGGAGAGGACGAGGAGGGCCGGTGCCGAGCCGGCCGGCGCCTGGACCGTCGAGCGAGCGTGCGACGACGACGCCATCGTGCTCGACGGCGTCGAGCACATCCCTGCCGTCGAGCGCCTCGAGCCGCGGCCCTCGGGGCGCGGCGACGGGTCCAGCGCGAGTGGTTACGAGGACTACTTCCGCCGTTCCTAGGTCGCAGGTCCACGCAGGACCTTGCGGACCTCGATCTTGCAGCTCCGGACCGGTCTGTCGCGGCCGGTGGCATGTGGTCGGGTTCGTTAGGCTTGCGCCGTGATTTCCAGTGACGACGCCATGTCGATGTTGGGCGCCGTGACGACCCTCCGCGAGGAGGTGGCCCGGGCCGAGCTGCCCCTCGACATCCCGGGAGTGACTGCCGGAAGGGGGACGCGCGAGGCGCTGCTCAAGCAGCTCGACGACTACGTCATCCCGCGTCTGCGCTCGCTGGACGCCCCGCTGCTGGCCGTCGTCGGCGGCTCCACGGGCGCCGGCAAGTCGACGCTGGTCAACTCCATCGTCGACGACGAGGTGAGCCGCTCCGGCGTCCTGCGCCCCAC
Source organism: Pedococcus sp. 2YAF34 (assembly GCF_052114585.1). NCBI lineage: Bacteria > Bacillati > Actinomycetota > Actinomycetes > Micrococcales > Intrasporangiaceae > Pedococcus > Pedococcus sp. 2YAF34. Next base: position 5,685 of record NZ_JBFRFA010000031.1, on the reverse strand, counting down.
GACCACCACCCCGGTGCTGGTGCACCACCCCCAGGACGAGCGCTGGTTCCTCGACGACCGCATCCTCCCCGGGCTGCACCGGGTCACCGGCGCACCGTCGACGTCCAAGGGGACTGCGTCGGGCACGGCGAGCGGCGCGGCGCCCAGCACATCGACTGGCACGGCGACGGAGGCCTCGATGCGGCTGGTCAGGTCCAGCTCGCTGCCCCCGGGCATGGCCCTGCTGGACGCCCCCGACATCGACTCGGTGGTCAGCGCCAACCGCGCCCTCGCAGCTCAGCTGCTCGCCGCTGCCGACCTCTGGCTCTTCGTCACCACAGCAGCCCGCTACGCCGACGCCGTGCCGTGGGACCTGCTGCGGCAGGCGTCCGAGCGCGGCACCGCGGTCGCGATCGTCCTCGACCGCGTGCCGCCCGAGGCGATGGCCGACATCCGCAGCCACCTCGCGGGCATGCTCCGCGAGCAGGGCCTTTCCACGGCGCCGATCTTCGGCATCCCCGAGGCCGCCCTCACCGCCCAGGGCCGGCTGCCCGAGACCGACGTGGCCCGCCTCCGCTCGTGGCTCACCGCCCTGGCCAGCGACGCCCGCGCCCGCTCGGTCATCGTCAGGCAGACCCTCGAGGGCGCGCTCGGCTCGCTCGACCAGCGCGCCGGCCTCCTCGCGACCGCGACGGCCGAGCAGCACGCGGCGGTGGCCGCGCTGCACGACGCGGCTGACGCCGCATACCGCGACGCCGTGCGGGCCGTGGAGCAGGGCGTGACCGACGGGACCCTGCTGCGCGGCGAGGTGCTGGCCCGGTGGCAGGAGTACGTCGGCACCGGCGAGTTCTTCAAGCAGGTCGAGTCGACGATCTCCAGGGTCCGTGACCGGGTCACCGCGGCCATTAAGGGCAACCCGCCGCCGTCCGGCGATCTCGGCGAGGCCCTGCAGTCGGGGGTCGCGGCTCTGATCCAGTCCCAGGGCGAGGGCGCCGCCGCCACCGTGGCCCGCCGGTGGCGACAGCTGCCCGGTGGTGACGCGCTGCTGCAGTCGCACTCCGCGGTCGCGAAGCCGTCGGCGGACTTCACCGCCGCGACCGAGCGCCTCGTCCGCGACTGGCAGGGCGAGCTGCTTGACCTCGTCCGCAGCGAGGGCAAGGACCGGCGCACGACGGCACGCATCGCGGCCTACGGGCTCAACGGGATCGGCGTGGTCCTGATGCTCATCGTGTTCGCCCACACCGGGGGCCTGCTCGCCGGCGCGGAGGTCGGCATCGCCGGCGGCACCGCGGTCCTGGCGCAGAAGGTGCTCGAGGCGATCTTCGGTGACCAGGCGGTGCGCGAGATGGCGGCCACCGCCCGCAAGCGGCTGCTCGAGCGGGTGCGCGACCTGTACGCCGCGGAGCAGCAGAGGTACGACGAGGCCCTCCGGGGCGTGGACATCCAGGCAGGCCGGGCCGAGCGCCTGGCTGATGCTGCAGCAGCGGTAAAGGCGGTTCGATGAGCCCGTTGGTGATGGGCAGGACCAAGGTCAAGGGGATCACGGTCGAAGAGCTCAGGGACCGCTCGACGGCCCTCACGTCGGCGCTCGAGTCCGGCGGGAAGCAGCTCGACCCCGCCCGGGTGCAGGACGCGTCGGCCGTCGTCGACAAGGTCGCCGAGCGCACCTCGAAGACGGGCAACCACACCGTCGTCGCGCTCGCCGGGGCCACGGGCTCGGGCAAGTCGAGCCTGTTCAACGCCCTGGTCGGCGATCAGGTGGCCGTCGTCGGTGCACGCCGCCCGACGACCGCGCACCCGGTCGCCGCGGTGTGGGGGGAGGAGGACGCCGGCGAGCTGCTCGACTGGCTCTCGGTGCGCCAGCGCCACCACGTGCCCCCGTCCGCAACCGGGTCGCTCGGCCTCCCGGGCGGCCAGGCGTGGAACCTCGACGGCCTCGTGCTGCTCGACCTGCCCGACTTCGACTCCCGCGTCGAGTCCCACCGCGTCGAGTCCGAGCGCGTCCTGGAGCTCGTCGACGTGTTCGTCTGGGTCACCGACCCGCAGAAGTACGCCGACGCCCGGCTGCACGACGACTTCCTCAAGGTGCTCTCCATGCACGGTGCGGTGACGGTCGTGGTGCTCAACCAGGCCGACCGGCTCACCCCCGACGCCCTCTCGCAGGTGCGGGGCGACCTCGCCCGCCTGGCCGAGGCCGACGGCATCGGTGGGGTCCAGGTCATCGCCACGTCCGCGACGACGCGAGCCGGGGTCGAGGAGCTCGGCATGCGCCTCGCCACCGCGGTCGCCGCCCAGAACGCCGCCACGGCCCGGCTCGCCGCCGACATCCGCGCCACCGCAGGACGGTTGCGCACCGACGTCGCCGACTCGGAGCCGTCGGTGGCCGAGCAGGTCGACGCCGAGCTGGTCGACGCGCTGTCGCGGGCAGCCGGCATCCCGACCGTCGTCGCCGCCGTCGAGCGCGACTACCGCAACCAGGCCTGGAGCCGGACGGGGTGGCCCTTCACCCGTTGGGTGCAGGGCCTGCGACCTGACCCCATGAAGCGGCTGCGCCTCAACACCCGGGACGCGGTGGAGGAGAAGCTCGCAGTCACGGCGGGCGACGTGCGCTCGGTACTCGGCCGGTCGTCCCTTCCGCCGGCGACCCCTGCCGCCCGGGCCTCTGTCGACCTCGCCACCCGGCGGGTCGGCGACCGCGCCGGGCAGGGTCTGCCGGCACGATGGGCCGAAGCGGTCTCCGACGCGGCGACGCCCCCGGGTCCGGAGCTCGCCGACGCGCTGGACCAGGCCGTCGTGGGCACCTCGCTGCGCGCTCGGGCCCCCATGTGGTGGCGGGCGTTCGGGCTCGCCCAGCTGGTCCTCGCCCTCATTGCTGTGCTGGGCCTCGGCTGGCTCGTCGTGCTGGTCGTGCTCGGCTGGCTGGCGCTGCCCGACGTCGACACGCCTTCCCTGGGGCCGGTGCCGTGGCCGCTGCTCATGTTCGCCGGGGGAGTGGTGCTCGGCGTGGCGCTGGCCGCCCTCGCCCGCTACCTCGCCGTCATCGGAGCACGCCGCCGGGGCCAGCAGATCCGCGCCCGCCTGCTGGAGGCGGTGTCCGGCGTCGCCGCCGAGCGCATCGTCGCCCCGGTGCGCGCTGTCCTCGCGCGGCACCGGACCGCGCGGGAGGGGCTGGAGCGCGCAGCCGCCTGACGCCTCATGCGTGACGTCTGACACCGGACTGGCTGGGTCTGAGGTCGTCCGGGCGGTTCGTCCACAGGTCGGGCCGGTCGGACGGGACGTCCACAGGGCTTCCTGGCTGTCCTTCTCCCCTCGGTCCGCTGCGGCGACGCTTGCCTGCGACCCCGGCAGTCGGGGACGGACACAGACGAGGTGAGCGAGAGATGAACGAGATCTACACGACGGTCATGGGCCGGTTGGTGGCCAACCCGGAGTCGCGGACCACGCGCGGCGGGGTGCCCTTCACGGCGTTCCGACTGGCGTCGACGGTGCGCCGGCCCAACCCGCAGACGCGGGAGTACGAGGACGGGCCGACGAACTTCTTCAACGTCACCGCCTTCCGGACCCTCGGGGCCAACGTCGGCAACTCCCTGGGCAAGGGCGACCCGGTCATCGTCTACGGCCGCATGCGCGTCAACCAGTGGATGCGCAGCGACAACATCCCCGCGACGTCGGTGGAGATCGACGCCTACAGCGTCGGTCACGACCTGACCTGGGGGACCACCTCGCTGGTCAAGGTGTCGCGAGCCCAGGTGGACCAGTCCGACAGGCTCTCCGACGACGCGGTCCAGTCGGTGCACGCCGAGCTCGAGGGATACAGCCCGGGGGACCCGGAGACCGACGAGTACGAGGTCGTGCCCCAGCCCTCGGGGCTGGTCACCCAGGAGGACGACGAGCGCGAGCTCGCGACGGTGTCGGCTCCCGCCTGACACGGATTCGGGCGTGGGGGCGGCGGCCGTTAGCCTTGCCCCCATGCCCGAGTTCATCTACGTCATGTCGAAGGCCCGCAAGGCCCACGGCGACAAGGTCATCCTCGATGACGTCACCATCTCCTTCTACCCCGGTGCCAAGATCGGCGTGGTGGGACCCAACGGAGCCGGCAAGTCCTCGGTCCTGAAGATCATGGCCGGGCTCGACCAGCCCTCCAACGGCGACGCTCGACTGACCCCGGGATACTCCGTCGGCATCCTCATGCAGGAGCCCGAGCTCAACGAGGACAAGACCGTCCTCGGCAACGTCGAGGAGGGCGCCGGCGAGATCAAGGCGAAGCTCGACCGCTACAACGCGATCTCCGCGGAGATGGCCGAGCCGGACGCCGACTTCGATGCGCTGATGGAGGAGATGGGCAAGCTCCAGGAGGCCATCGACGCCGCCGACGCCTGGGACCTCGACTCCCAGCTCGAGCAGGCCATGGACGCGCTGCGCTGTCCGCCGCCGGACGCCGACGTCACTGTCCTCTCCGGTGGCGAGCGCCGCCGTGTCGCACTGTGCAAGCTGCTCCTGCAGAAGCCCGACCTCCTGCTGCTCGACGAGCCCACGAACCACCTCGACGCCGAGTCGGTCCTGTGGCTCGAGCAGCACCTCGCGGCCTACCACGGCGCCGTCGTCGCGGTGACCCACGACCGCTACTTCATGGACAACGTCGCCCAGTGGATCCTCGAGCTCGACCGCGGCCGCGCCTACCCCTACGAGGGCAACTACTCGACCTACCTCGAGAAGAAGCGGGCGCGCCTGGAGGTCCAGGGCAAGAAGGACGCCAAGCTGGCCAAGCGCCTCGCGACCGAGCTCGAGTGGGTCCGCTCCAACGCCAAGGCCCGCCAGGTGAAGTCCAAGGCCCGTCTGGCCCGCTACGAGGAGATGGCCGCCGAGGCCGACCGCACCCGCAAGCTCGACTTCGACGAGATCCAGATCCCGCCGGGTCCGCGCCTCGGCTCGACGGTCATCGAGGTCAACAACCTCAGGAAGGGCTTCGGCGACCGGGTCCTCATCGACGGCCTGTCCTTCACCTTGCCGCGCAACGGCATCGTCGGCGTCATCGGCCCCAACGGCGTGGGCAAGACCACGCTGTTCAAGACCATCGTGGGGCTCGAGGAGCCCGACAGCGGTTCGGTCAAGGTCGGCGAGACGGTCAAGATGTCCTACGTCGACCAGAGCCGCGCGGGCCTCGACCCGAAGAAGAACCTCTGGGAGACCGTGTCCGACGGCCTCGACCACATCCAGGTCGGCCAGGTCGAGATCCCGTCGCGCGCCTACGTGTCGCAGTTCGGGTTCAAGGGCCCGGACCAGCAGAAGATGACCGGCGTGCTCTCCGGTGGCGAGCGCAACCGCCTCAACCTCGCGCTCACCCTCAAGCAGGGCGGCAACCTGCTGCTGCTCGACGAGCCGACCAACGACCTCGACGTCGAGACCCTCGGCTCCCTCGAGAACGCCCTGCTCGACTTCCCCGGCTGCGCCGTGGTCATCAGCCACGACCGGTGGTTCCTCGACCGGGTGGCGACGCACATCCTCGCCTATGAGGGCACCGAGGAGAACCCGAGCGCCTGGTACTGGTTCGAGGGCAACTTCGAGTCCTACGAGGCCAACAAGATCGAGCGCCTCGGCGCCGATGCGGCCCGGCCGCACCGGGTGACCTACCGCAAGCTCACCCGCGACTGACCGCGGCTTTCCGAGGCCACACGACGCGGACGACGCGCGACGACCGAACAGGTC
>NZ_JBFRFA010000030.1:0-46177 GCF_052114585.1 Pedococcus sp. 2YAF34 | reverse complement strand
CGACCGAACAGGTCGTCGCGCGTCGTGCTGTCTGCACCGACGTCGGCGTTCTGCGTTGTGGTCCGGGCACGCCTGTGCGCAGGATGAGGTCATGCGCCTCGGACTGCAGGTCTCCTACTTCTCCTGGCCGGGGGCCCCGGCCTCCATCGGCCCCACCTTCGGCCGGATCGCCCGCGACGCTGAAGGCGCCGGCCTGTCCAGCCTCTGGGTGATGGACCACTTCTTCCAGATCTCGATGATCGGCCCGCCGGACCTCGACATGCTCGAGGGCTACACGGCCCTGGCCTTCGCGGCCGGCCAGACCACCCGTATCGAGCTCGGCACGCTCGTGACGGGCGTGACCTACCGCCACCCCGGGCTGCTGGCCAAGACGGTCACGACCCTCGACGTGCTCTCCGGTGGACGGGTGTGGCTCGGGATCGGCGCCGCGTGGAACGAGGAGGAGCACCGCGGCCTCGGCGTGCCCTACCCGCCCACCGGTGAACGGTTCGAACGGCTGGAGGAGACGCTGCAGATCTGCCTGCAGATGTGGGCCGGCGACGACCGGGCGTACGAGGGGAAGCACCACCTGCTCGAGCGTCCCCTCAACGTGCCGCAGAGCCTGCGACGCCCGCACCCGCCGATCCTCATCGGCGGCGGAGGTGAGAAGAAGACCCTGCGGCTCGTGGCGCAGTACGCCGACGCCTGCAACCTGTTCGACAACGGGCTCGGGCCGGAGGGGATCCCGCGCAAGCTGGACGTGCTGCGCCGGCACTGCGAGGACGTGGGCCGCGACTACGCCGACATCGAGAAGACGGTGCTGGCCCGCGTCACGCTGGGGCCGAAGGGCGGCACCAGCCCCTCGGGTGAGCCCTTCGCGTCGGTCGACGAGACCGTGGAACGGTTCGGCCGGTTGTCGGAGGCCGGCGTCGACACCGTCCTCATGGGCATGTCCAACGACACCGACGAGGCGGTCTACCCGCAGGTGGCCGAGCTCGTCCGCCAGGTCGAGCCGCTGCAGGCGCCGGGCCGCTGACGCCAGGCGCTGCGACCGGTGCTCACGCCGTTGGCGAGGCAGCCGTGGGTCATCGGCGGTGGCTCACCCGAGCCGTGGCTCAGCGGGTGGGGGGTTCAGCGGGCGGTGACGAGGCGGATGCCGAGGTCGGCGTACGCGTCGCCGATCGCCGCAGGGGTGCGCTTGATCTCCGGGTCGTACCAGCGGGCGACGTCGACGGCCATCGACATCAGCGCCAGGGTGGTGTCGGGGACGTCGTCGACGCTGAACTCGCCGCTGGCCACCCCGGCCGTGACGACGTCGCGCACCACGGCGTCGATCTGCTTGCGCAGGGCGAGGACGGCGTCGCGGTGCTCGGGGGTCAGGTTGCCGAACTCGTACTGCACGATGCGAGCCACGCGGAAGTGCTCGGCGTGCCAGCGGGAGAAGGTGCCCATGATCGCGCGCAGCGCCTCGGTGGGGGAGCCGGCGCCGGCGGCCGCGGCGACGAGCATGTCGCGTGCGGCCTCGTGGCCCTCGCGGCTCAGCTGGTAGAGCAGCTCCTCCTTGGAGGAGAAGTGGACGTAGACGCCTGCCGGTGACAGCCCGGCGCGGGAGGCGATGTCGCGGGTGGTCGTGGCGTGGAACCCCCGGTCGGCGAACGCCTCGGCGGCGGCCTCGAGCAGGCGGTGGGCAGTGGCCGAGGTCGTGTCCGAGGTCGTGTCCGAGGTCGTGTCCGAGGTCGGTCCCGAAGTCGTGTCGGAGGTGGGGTCGGCCCGGTCCTCGGGGGCGCGCGCGGGGGTCGACATGGTTGACAGCATGCCGCAGCCATCGCAGACTAAGCAAGCGCTTAGTCACCAGCGTTTCACCGTCAAGGAGAGCCATGCCCCGCAACCTCTACGGCCCCGACCACGAGGCCTTCCGCAGCTCGGTCCGCGAGTTCATCGACCGCAACCTCAAGCCCCGCGCCGAGCAGATGCTCGAGGTGAAGTCGATCGACCGCGACATCTGGAAGGAAGCGGGCAAGCAGGGGCTCTTCGGCCTCGACATCCCCGAGGAGTTCGGCGGCATGGGTGCCGACGACTACCGGTTCAACGCGGTGGCCGCCGAGGAGATCGCCGGCTTCAACTTCGCAGTCTCGTCCTGCTTCGGGATCCACTCCGACGTCTGCCCGCCCTACATCGTCGACCTCGGCACGCAGGAGCAGAAGGAGCGCTGGCTGCCCGGCATGGCCAACGGCGACCTCATCTGCGCCATCGCGATGACCGAGCCCTCCGGCGGGTCCGACCTCGCAGCCCTGAAGACCACCGCTGTCCGGGCCGACGACGGCTCCGGCGACTGGATCCTCAATGGTTCCAAGACGTTCATCACCAACGGCTACCAGGCCGACCTCGTGATCGTCGCCGCCCGCACCGACCCGTCCAAGGGCGCCAAGGGCATCAGCCTGCTCATGGTCGAGGCGGGCATGGAGGGCTTCAGCCGCGGCCGCAAGCTCGACAAGGTGGGACAGGAGGAGGCCGACACCTCCGAGCTCTTCTTCGAGAACGTCCGGGTCCCCGACGCCAACCGCCTCGGCGAGGAGGGCCTCGGCTTCATCTCGATGATGCAGCGCCTGCCGCAGGAGCGCATCGGCGCAGCCGTCGCCAACACCGCGCACGCGTTCCAGATCTTCCGCGAGACGGTGGAGTACACCAAGGAGCGCAAGGCGTTCGGCCAGCCCGTGGGCTCGTTCCAGCACAACAAGTTCAAGATGGCCGAGCTGCAGACCAAGCTCGAGGTCACCCAGGCCTACGTCGACGACTGCATCGCCGCCCACGCCGACGGCAACCTCACCGCGGTCGACGCGGCGAAGGCCAAGTGGTGGTCGGCGCAGGTGCAGAACGACGTCCTCGACGAGTGCGTCCAGCTCTACGGCGGCTACGGCTTCATGAACGAGTACCGCGTGGCCCGCGCCTGGCGCGACGCCCGCGTCTCCAAGATCTGGGCCGGGTCCAACGAGATCATGAAGGAGCTCATCGGCCGCGACCTCGGCCTCTGACACCCATGAGCCACCTGACGCACGACAACGCCGTCGCCGTCGTCACGGGCGCCTCTCGCGGGATCGGCCTCGGCATCGCCGAGAAGCTGGTCGCCGAGGGCGCCCGTGTCGTCATCACCGCCCGCAAGCCCGAGGCCCTCGCCGCCGCCGTCGACCACCTCGGCGGCCCGTCCAAGGCCCTCGGCATCGCGGGCAACGCCGCCGACGAGGCCCACCAGGACGAGGTCGTCGCCGCCGCCCGGGAGACCTTCGGTGGCTTCGACCTCCTGGTCAACAACACCGGCATCAACCCCGTCTACGGACCGATGCTCGACACCGAGCTCGACGTCGCCCGCAAGATCATGGAGGTCAACGTCCTCTCGGCGTTCTCGTGGACGCGCAAGGCCGTCGCCGCCGGACTCGGCAGCGAGGCGCACCCCGGGTCCGTGGTCAACAGCGCCTCCATCGCCGGCCTCGGCGCCACGGGTGCGATCGGCTGGTACGCCGTGAGCAAGGCCGCGCTGATCCACCTCACCGTCGAGCTGGCCTACCAGCTCGGGCCCGCCGTGCGCGTCAACGCCGTGGCCCCCGCCGTGGTCAAGACGAAGTTCGCCGAGGCGCTGTACGAGGGGCGCGAGGAGAAGGTGGCCGCCGCCTACCCGATGAAGCGGCTCGGCGTCCCCGAGGACATCGCCGGGGCCGTGTCGTTCCTGCTCTCCAAGGAGGCCGGCTGGGTGACGGGGCAGACGCTCGTCGTCGACGGCGGCGTCACGCTCGGCGGCCAGCTGTGACCCTCGACCTCACCGGCCAGGGCGTGGTCGTGACCGGTGCCGGGCGTGGCATCGGTGCGGCCTACGCCAAGGCGTTCGTCACTGCCGGGGCCCGGGTGGTCGTCAACGACCTGGACGCCGAGGCTGCGTCGTCGGTGGCAAAGGCGTTGGGGGACAACGCAGTTGCCGTGCCCGGTGACGCCTCCAGCGAGGACGGCGTGGGCGCGCTGGTGGCCGCGGCGCGGGAGCACCTCGGCCAGGTCGACGTGTACTGCGCGAACGCCGGCGTTGCCCGGGGCGGCACCGAGGCGGTCGCCGAGAAGGCGTGGGACGTCTCGTGGAACGTCAACGTCATGGCGCACGTCCGGGCTGCCAAGCTGCTCGTGCCCGAGTGGCTGGAGCGGGGGAGTGGCGCCTTCGTCGCGACGATCTCGGCCGCCGGGCTGCTCTCGATCCCCGGCGCGGCGCCGTACGCCGTCACCAAGCACGCGGCGCTGGCGTTCTCGGAGTGGCTGTCGATGACCTACGGCGACAAGGGAGTTCGCGTGCACGCTGTCTGCCCGCAGGGCGTGCGCACCGACATGTTGTGGAGCTCGGGCGCGGCGGGCCGCGCCCTGATGGAGCCGGACGCGGTCGACCCCGAGGACGTCGCCCGCGACCTGTTCGCGGCCATGGAGGCCGGGCAGTTCCTGGTCCTCCCGCACCCCGAGGTCGCCGAGATGTACGCACGTCGGGCGTCCGACCCGGACCGCTGGCTGGCCGGGATGCGGCGCATGGCAGGAGCCCTGCCGGCGGCCACCATGGGCACCGACTGAGGTCCTCAGCCCTGAGCAGCAGGAGGCATTCGTGCAGGCATGGCAGGTCACGTCCCTCGGCGAGCCGTCCGAGGTGTTCGCCCTCGAGGACGTCGCAGCGCCACAGGCGCCCGGAGGGCACGTCCGGGTCCGCGTGCTGGCCACGGCGCTGAACTTCCCCGACGTGCTGATGGCGCGTGGCCACTACCAGGTGCGTCCGGACCTGCCGTTCACGCCCGGGGTGGAGGTCTGTGGCGAGGTGCTGGAGGTCGGGCCGCCCGTCGGTGGGGTCACGACCGACCCCGCGCTCGAGGTCGGTGACCGCGTCGTCGGGACGACCGCCCTGCCGCACGGGGGCCTCGCCGAGCAGTGCCTCATGCCCCTCGCGGGGACGTTCCCGGCCCCCGGCGCCCTCGACGACGCCGAGGCGAGCACGCTGACGATCGCCTACCAGACGGCGTACGTCGGGCTGGTGCACCGGGCGGCGCTGCAGCGAGGGGAGACCGTGGTCGTCCACGCGGCGGCGGGCGGTGTCGGCACGGCAGCGGTCCAGGTCGCCAAGGCGCTCGGTGCGCGGGTCGTGGCAGTGGTCGGCGGCGAGGCGAAGGCCGAGGTCGCGAGGCAGGCCGGTGCGGACGTCGTCGTCGACCGCAGCGCCGGCGACCTCGTCGCCGGACTCAAGGAGGCAGTGGGGCGCTCGGGTGCCGACGTGGTGTTCGACCCCGTGGGCGGCGCGTCCTACGAAGCCTCCACCAAGGTCGTCGCGTTCGAGGGTCGCATCGTCGTCGTGGGGTTCACCAGCGGCATCATCCCGGCGCCTGCCCTCGGCCACGCGCTGGTCAAGAACTACTCGATCCTCGGGCTGCACTGGGGCCTCTACCTCCAGCGCGACCCGGCCGTCGCCCGACAGGCCCACGAGGCGCTCTCGGCGTGGGCGGGCGAAGGCCTGGTGAGACCGGTGGTGTCCGAACGGGTCCCGTTCACCGAGGTCCGGGCGGCACTCACGCGCCTCGGTGCCGGTGAGACGACCGGTCGCCTCGTCGTCGACGCCCCCTGAGGCCCGACAGCAGCCGAGGCGACTCACGCCGTAAAGTGCCCGAATGGCCCCTACTCCCACCAGGTGAGGGCCATTCAGGCAGCTTCCGGCAGCTTTCGCCGCGCCGAAAGCTGCCGAAAGCGCCGGGTCAGGCGACGAGCTGCTGCAGACGGGCGAGCTCGGGCGCCGGGAACAGGGCGCGGGGCAGGAACAGCGAGGGCCGACTGCGCCCGAAGTCCAGGCGCACCACGCGTCGCCCCAGGACGCAGCGGCGCACCGAGGCAAAGGGCCAGGTGTCCTCGAAGTCGTCGTCGGTGCGCAGGCGCAGGCCGGACTCCGTGATGTCGGCGCGCACGAGTCGTCCCGGCCGGTACATGCGGCCGACGAGCCGTACCGTGGCGACCGTGCGCAGGGCCACCAGGCCCAGGCAGAGGACCCCGATGGTGCCGGAGGCGGCATCGGCGTCGGTGACCGCGAACCCGAGCAGCAGGACTGCCAGGCCCAGGAAGTAGTAGGTGGAGGGCCGTCGCCACAACCGGCCGACGACCGCTCGCTGGACGTCTCGCCTCGTGGCGGCAGTGACGGCCAGCTCGAGGGGCAGGTCGTCACCGGGCGTGGTCCCGGATCGAGCGGCGCCGGGGGTGGGTGGTGACAGCAGGAACGCCAGGTCCTCGTCGGTGAGCAGGGCGCTGGGGACGAACCCTCGGTGGCGGGTCCGCCCCAGCCGCAGGAAGGTGACTGCGCCTCGCCTCTGGTACGACTCCACGGAGCCGCCGTGGAAGTCCGTGCGCCCGCGGCCGGACTCGAGGGCCAGGACGCCGGGCGCCGTGTACCAGCTCCGCGCGGTGCTGCCGGGAGGGAGGATGCGACGGGTCTCCCGGCCCAGTCGCCATACGATGAACCCGACCTCGATGAGGTAGAGGGCCAAGGCGGCTGCCGCGAAGAACCACCAGGAGAACGACTCCGCCGAGGCGACGACGAGGTAGCCGAGCGCGATGGCGACGCCGCCCAGGACCAGGCCTCGGATGCTGAGGACCGTGCCCCTGGCGGCCGCGCTGATGACCTCGCGCGTCAGTGCCTTGGTGGACGCGAGCTCGATGGGCGGCCGGCCTGAAGGTGTCGCCTCCGCTGCGGGCCTTGCTCCCGCTGGAGGCATGACCGCCTGACCCTCGGCCCAACCGGGCTGCTGCTCGTCCCCCACGGCCACGGAGTGTAGGGCGCGGTGGTGGGTGGCCGGACGCAGTTCGGAGAACCTGTCCAGCGCCCGCCGACCAGTCAGTCGAGGGGGCCGCCCGCGACGTAGATGACCTGCCCGGACACGAAGCCCGCTTCCTCGGAGGTGAGGAACGCGATCGTCGCCGCGATGTCCTCGGGCTGGCCGACGCGCTGCACCGGGATCTGCGAGGCGGAGTGGGCGATGAAGTCCTCGAACGAGACCCCCATCCGCTCGGCCGTCGCCTTGGTCATGTCGGTCTGGATGAAGCCGGGGGCGACGGCGTTGGCCGTGACGTTGAAGCGGCCGAGCTCGATGGCGAGGGTCTTGGTGAACCCCTGCAGACCCGCCTTGGCGGCCGAGTAGTTGGCCTGGCCCCGGTTGCCCTGCGCCGAGCTGGAGGACAGGTTGACGATGCGGCCGTACTTCTCCACCGTCATGTGCGCCTGCACCGCGCGGGTCATGAGGAACGACCCCTTGAGGTGCACCGACATCACGGTGTCCCAGTCGTCCTCGGTCATCTTGAAGATCAGGTTGTCGCGGATGACGCCCGCGTTGTTGACCAGGATGGTCGGGGCGCCCAGCTCGTCGGCGACCCGCTTGACGGCAGCCTCCACCTGGTCTGCCTTGGAGACGTCCACGCCGACGGCGAGCGCGCGGCCACCCTCGGCGGTGATCGCCTCGACGGTGCCGGCACACGACGCCTCGTCGAGGTCGAGGACGGCCACGGCGTGCCCCTCGGCGGCCAGCCGCCTGGCGGTGGCGGCGCCGATGCCGCGGGCTGCTCCGGTGACGATCGCGACGCGCTGGGTACTCATCGGTCCTCCAAGGGGTGGGACGTCGGTGGGGCTGGCTGGGACGGTCGGTCCGTGTGGTGTGCACTGTACTAAGCGCCCGCTCACCTCCGCGTCGCGCGGGTGCCGTGCGCCGGTCGGCGCGGACGCCGTACCTCCGGCACAATGGGGACCTCCCCGAGGTCACCGGCGCCCTCGACCAGCACGGACGTGGCCCTGGCCGCGACATCGACACGAAGGCGACACATGCAGATCTGGCCCGGCAAGGCTTACCCGCTCGGCGCCACCTACGACGGGACCGGCGTCAACTTCGCGCTCTTCTCCGAGGTGGCCGAGAACGTCGAGCTGTGCCTCATCGACGACGAGGGCGGCGAGACCCGCGTGCCGCTGCCCGAGGTCGACGGCTTCGTGTGGCACGGCTACCTGCCGGGCGTGCAGCCCGGTCAGCGCTACGGCTACCGCGTCCACGGGCCCTACGACCCGGCCGCGGGTCACCGGTGCAACCCCGCCAAGCTGCTGCTCGACCCGTACGCCAAGGCCATCGACGGCCAGCCCGACGGCGACGAGTCCCTGTTCTCCTACCGGTTCGACGACCCGAGCGACGAGCCTGAGAAGGCCAACACCGACGACAGCCTCGGCCACACGATGCTGTCCGTCGTCATCAACCCGTTCTTCGACTGGGGCCAGGACCGCCTGCCGCGCCACGAGTACCACAACAGCGTCATCTACGAAGCCCACGTCAAGGGCCTCACCGAGACCCACCCCGACATCCCGGAGGAGATCCGCGGCACGTATGCCGGCATCGCCCACCCGGTGATCATCGAGCACCTCAAGAACCTCGGCATCACGGCCATCGAGCTCATGCCGGTGCACCAGTTCGTCAACGACTTCACCCTGCGCGACAAGGGCCTTTCCAACTACTGGGGCTACAACACCATCGGCTTCCTCGCGCCGCACAACGGGTATGCCGCGTTCGGCACCCGCGGCGAGCAGGTCGCCGAGTTCAAGGGCATGGTCAAGGCGCTGCACGAGGCGGACATCGAGGTCATCCTCGACGTGGTCTACAACCACACCGCCGAGGGCAACCAGCTCGGCCCGACGATCTGCTTCCGGGGCATCGACAACGCCGCCTACTACCGCCTCGTCGACGAGGACAAGGCGCACTACTACGACACCACCGGCACCGGCAACAGCCTGCTCATGCGTCACCCGCACGTCCTGCAGCTCATCATGGACTCGCTTCGCTACTGGGTCACCGAGATGCACGTCGACGGCTTCCGGTTCGACCTCGCGGCGACACTGGCCCGCCAGTTCCACGAGGTCGACAAGCTGTCGGCGTTCTTCGACCTCGTGCAGCAGGACCCGGTGGTCAGCCAGGTCAAGCTCATCGCCGAGCCCTGGGACGTCGGCGACGGCGGCTACCAGGTCGGCAACTTCCCGCCGCTGTGGACCGAGTGGAACGGCAAGTACCGCGACACCGTGCGCGACTTCTGGCGGGGCGAGAGCGCGACCCTGGGGGAGTTCGCGTCGCGGCTGACGGGTTCCAGCGACCTCTACGAGCACAGCGGCCGCAAGCCCATCGCCTCCATCAACTTCGTCACCGCCCACGACGGCTTCACGCTGCGGGACCTGGTGTCCTACAACGAGAAGCACAACGACGCCAACGGCGAGGACGGCAACGACGGCGAGAGCCACAACCGCTCGTGGAACTGCGGTGTCGAGGGCCCGACCGACGACGCCCAGGTGAACGACCTGCGGCTGCGCCAGCAGCGCAACATGCTGACCACCCTGATGCTGTCGCAGGGCGTGCCGATGCTGCTGCACGGCGACGAGCTGAGCCGCAGCCAGGGCGGCAACAACAACGGCTACTGCCAGGACAACGAGATCTCGTGGATCGACTGGCAGCTCGACCAGGACGAGCTCGACCTCATCGCCTTCACCCAGAACCTCGTCGAGCTGCGCCGGGAGCACCCCGTGTTCCGTCGTCGCCGCTTCTTCGCCGGCTCGGCCGACCACGGTGGCGAGAGCGCCATCGGCGACATCGCCTGGTTCGAGCCCGGGGGCAACCACATGGACGAGGAGTCCTGGGCCAACGGCTTCGCGCGCTCGATGATGGTCTTCCTCAACGGGCAGACCATCCCCGAGCCGGACAGCCGCGGGCAGCAGACCCTCGACGACCACTTCCTCGTGATCTTCAACGGGCACAGCGACGAGATCGACTTCGTCCTGCCGCACGGCGACTACGGCGACCGCTGGGTGACCGTCCTCGACACCACCGCCCAGGAGGTCGAGGCCACCGAGTACAAGCCCGGCGACACCGTCACCGCCCAGGGGCGCAGCACGGTGGTGCTGCGCTGCCCGCGTCCGCTCACCTCGGGTTCGCCTGCCGGGGCGGCCGTCGCCCGCCGATGACCTCGCAGGAGATGGGTATGCAGCGTGGCGCCCCCCACCGTCCCGGCCCGGGGAAGGAGGTGCCCACCGCGACGTACCGGCTCCAGGTCCACGGCGGCTTCACCTTCGACAACGCCTCCGAGCAGGCGAGCTACCTCGACGCGCTCGGGGTCTCGCACGCCTACCTCTCGCCGGTGCTGCAGCCGAGCCCGGGCTCGACGCACGGCTACGACGTGGTCAACCACGACCTCGTCAACGAGGAGGCGGGCGGCGGCACCGAGCTGGCACGCCTGTCGCGGACCCTGTCGCTCTACGGCCTGGGCGTCGTCGTCGACGTGGTGCCCAACCACATGACGACGCCGACCCCCGCGTGGCTCAACCGCCAGTGGTGGTCGGTGCTGCGCGACGGGCGCGGCTCCGAGTACGCGCACTGGTTCGACGTCGACTGGGCCGCTGAGGACGACCGGGTGCTGGTCCCGGTGCTCGGTGCACCGCTGGGCAAGGTGCTCGCCGACGACGAGCTGTCCGTGGCCCACGACGGCGGGGTGCGCGGCGACGAGGCGGTGCTGCGCTACTACGACCACGCCTTCCCGCTGCGGCCCGGCACCGAGCACCTCCCGCTCGAGGAGCTCGTCGAGGCACAGCACTACCTCCTGTGCGACTGGCGCGAGGGTGGCGAGCGGCTCAACTATCGCCGCTTCTTCGACGTGACGACGCTGGCGGCCATCCGCGTCGAGGACGAGGACGTGTTCGACGCGACGCACCGGCTGCTGCTCTACCTGCACCGGTCGGGCTTCGTCGACGGCTTCCGCATCGACCACCCGGACGGCCTCGCTGACCCGGGCGGCTACCTCGCGCGGCTGGCCGGGGCCACCGGCGACGCCTGGGTGGTGGCGGAGAAGATCCTCGAGGGCCACGAGGAGCTCGCCGACGACTGGCGCTGTGCCGGCACCACCGGCTACGACACGTTGCTGCGGGTCGGGGGCGTCTTCGTCGACCCCGCGGGCAAGGGCCCGCTGACCGACCTGCTGGCCCAGGTCGTCGGGCACCCCGAGGAGCTCGACGATGTCGTCACGCAGGCCAAGCGACAGGTGGTCAAGGAGGTCCAGGCTGCCGAGGTCAACCGCCTCATGCGGCTCGTGGCCCGCGTGCTGCCCTGGCACGACCAGGACTCGCTGCGGCGGGCCCTCGAGGCGCTGCTCGTCGCGATGGACCGCTACCGCGCCTACCTGGGGGTCGACGAGCCCGCGAGCGGCGACCAGGTCGCGGTCCTCAACGCCGCCGAGTCGCGGGCCATCGCCGCCGTCGCGGGACCCGACCAGCTCTCGGTGAGCACCATCGCCCAGCTCGCGCGCGGTGGACGCCTCCCCGAGGCCCAGGCCGACACCGAGGACGCCCAGCGCGAGTTCCTCGTGCGCTTCCAGCAGACCTGCGGGCCGGTGATGGCCAAGGGCATCGAGGACACGGCGTTCTACCGGTATGCCCGCCTCACCTCGCTCAACGAGGTCGGGGGCGATCCCGAGCGGGTGGGCATCTCCCCGGAGGAGCTGCACGAGTTCGCCGCCCGGCAGCTGGCCACCTGGCCGACCACCATGACGACCCTGTCCACCCACGACACCAAGCGCTCGGAGGACCTGCGGGCCCGCCTCGCCGTCGTCTCCGAGCTCTCAGCGGAGTGGCGCACGTGGCTCACCGCTGGTCGACGGCTCGCCGCACCCCACCGCGGATCGCGCCTCGACGGCGCCACGGAGTACCTCCTGTGGCAGACCGCCGTCGGCGCCTGGCCGATCAGCGCGGAACGGCTGCAGGCATACGCCACCAAGGCGATTCGCGAGGCCAAGCGGCACACGACGTGGACCGACGTCGACGAGACCTACGAGCAGGACGTCCAGAGGTTCGTGACCGCGCTGGTCACGCAGCCGGCCCTCGTGGCCCACTGCCAGGCCTGGGTCGACCGCACCGCGCAGGCGTCCCGCGTCAACATCCTCGGCCAGAAGCTGCTCCAGCTCGTCGTCCCGGGGGTGCCCGACGTCTACCAGGGCACCGAGCTCGTCGACCTGTCGCTCGTCGACCCCGACAACCGGCGCCCCGTCGACTACGGCGCACGCCGTGACCGGCTGGGCCGCCTCGATGCCGGCGAGACGCCCCACGACCTCGACGACGAGAAGCTCCTGGTCACCTCCCGCGCCCTGAGGCTGCGGCACCACCACGCCCAGTGGTTCACCGGGGAGCAGGCGACCTACGCCCCGGTGCCCACCACGAGCGAGCACGCGTTGGCCGTGGGTCGTGGCGACGAGTCCGGGACCCAGGTGGTCGCGGTCGTCACCCGTCTCAGCGAGGGCCTCGGCGACGGCTGGGGCGATGCCCACCTTGCGCTGCCGGAGGGGGAGTGGCACGACCTGCTCACCGGCCGGGCCGTCGTGTCGGTGGAGGGTCGCCCGGGCGTCCGGCTGGGCCGGGTGCTGGCGGACCTCCCCGTCGCCCTGCTCGTGCGGCATGGCACGCTGGGGCGCGATGAGATCGCCTGAGCCGCACCCGAACCCGCAGTCGGACCAGCACGCCGAGCTGACGGTCTGGGCGCCCTACGCCGAGGGCGTCGAGGTCGAGTGGTCCCTCGACGGGGGCACGTCGCAGCGCACGGCGATGGAACGCCGCCCGGAGGGCTGGTGGGCCGTCCGCCTCCCGGTCGCGACCTCGGCCGCCGCTGCGCAGACGCTCGGCTACGGGTTCCGCGTCGACGGCGGCGACCTCACTCCCGACCCGAGGTCGGCGTGGCAGCCCCAGGGCGTCCACCGCGAGAGCCGCTGGTTCGACACGGGAGCCTTCGCCTGGCACGACGCCACCTGGGCCGGTCCGCAGCAGGGCCTCGGTGTCCTCGGGGCCGTGGTCTACGAGCTGCACGTGGGCACCTTCACCGCCGAGGGCACCCTCGATGCCGCCGTCGAACGCCTCGACCACCTCGTCGACCTCGGGGTCGACGTCGTCGAGCTCATGCCGCTCGCCGTGTGGCCGGGACGCTGGAACTGGGGCTACGACGGGGTCGGCCCGTGGGCGGTCGACGACGTGTACGGCGGCCCGGCGGCCCTGCAGCGCTTCGTCGACGCCTGCCACGCCGTGGGCCTCGGCGTCTGCCTCGACGTCGTCTACAACCACCTCGGACCGGTCGGCAACTACCTGTCCCGCTTCGGGCCCTACTTCTCCGACGCGCACCCCACGCCGTGGGGGTCGGGGTTCAACCTCGACGGCCCCGACAGCGAGCCGGTGCGCCGCTGGATGGTCGACAACGCGCTGCGGTGGTTCGAGGAGTTCCACGTCGACGCACTGCGCCTCGACGCCGTGCACGAGCTGCGCGACGACTCGGCCACCCACGTGCTGGCCCAGCTCGCCGACGAGGTGGGCGACCTGTCCCGCCGGCTGGGGCGGCCGCTGCACCTCATCGCCGAGAGCGACCTCAACGACGCGGTCATGGTCACCGCGACGGGCGAGGGTGGGCGCGGCATGGACGCCCAGTGGGACGACGACGTCCACCACGCGCTGCACGTGGCGCTCACGGGGGAGACGCAGGGCTACTACGCCGACTTCGCGGGGCACTCCCGCGCGCTGCCAGACGGCGGCCCGGTGGCGGTGCTGGCCAAGACGCTCACCCGTGGCTTCCTCCACGACGGCACCTGGTCGAGCTTCCGCGGTCAGGACTGGGGCGCGCCCGTCGACCCGACCGTCGTGGACGCGCGACGTTTCGTGGCCTACCTCCAGACCCACGACCAGGTGGGGAACCGCGCTGTCGGGGAACGGATCTCGGCGCTCGTCAGCCCGTCCCTCCAGGCGGCCGGCGCGGCCCTCTACCTCACCTCGGCCTTCACGCCCATGGTCTTCATGGGCGAGGAGTGGGCGGCCACGACGCCGTTCCAGTTCTTCACCGACTTCGAGGAGCCGGAGATGGCCAAGGCCGTCACCGAGGGGCGCCGGCGCGAGTTCGAGTCGCACGGCTGGGCGGCCCACGACGTGCCCGACCCGCAGGACGAGCAGACCTTCCTGCGCTCCAAGCTGCGGTGGGACGAGCTGGAGGCTGACGACCACGCGCGGATGCTCGGGTGGTACCGCGACCTCATCGCGCTGCGCCGCAGCCACCACGATCTCACCGACGGCCGACTCGACGCGGTGCACGTCGACTTCGACGAGCGTGAGCAGTGGCTCGTCATGCGCCGGGGCGACCTGCGCACCGTGGTCAACCTCGCCGCGTCGCGCTGGACCGTCGCCCTCGACGCCGAGCCGAGCGAGGTCGTCCTCGCGTGGGAGCCGTCGCAGACCAAGTTGAAGCCGCGAGCCCTCTACCTCCCGCCGCACACGGCTGCGGTGGTCAGGGTCGGCTGACCGCTTCCTTCACGCGGACCATGCCCTCCTGCGCCACGGTGGCCACCAGGGCGCCGTCCGCGCCGAACATGCGGCCCAGCCCGAGACCGCGCCCACCCGAGGCCGACGGGGACTCCTGGGTGTAGAGGATCCAGTCGTCGACCTGCGCCGGTCGGTGGAACCACATCGCGTGGTCGAGGCTGGCCGGGCGCAGGCGCCGGTCGCTCCACGCCAGGCCGTGGCGGCGGATGACGGGTTCGAGCAGGGTGTAGTCGGAGGCGTAGGCCAGCACGGCGGCGTGCACCAGCGGGTCGTCGGGAAGGTCGCCGATCGCCTTCAGCCAGACGCTCTGGTGGGCCAGCTGCTCGGGCCCGGGCTCGGCGAAGACGTCGCCCTCCACGTGCCGCAGCTCGATGGGCCGGCGCAGCAGGTGACGCGCGGCGGGGTGGTCGACCGCGCCGTACAGGTCCGACAGCGGCGGCAGCGTCTCGGGGCCGGCCACCTGCGGCATCGTCTCCTGGTGGTCGAGACCTCCGGCGGCCTCCTGGAACGAGGTGATCATCGACAGGATCGGCAGGCCGTCCTGGATCGCGTGCACACGCCGCGTCGAGAACGACCGGCCGTCGCGCATCCGCTCGACCGCGAACCGGATGGGCTTGGTGTCGTCGCCGGGTCGCATGAAGTAGCCGTGCAGCGAGTGGATGGTCCGCACACCGTCGCCGTCGTCGATGTCCGCCACGGTGCGGCCGGCGGCCATGACGCACTGGGCCAGCACCTGGCCGCCGAACACCCGTCCGTGCGGCATCTTCTGGCTGCGCCCGATGAACACCGTCGCCCCGGACTCCCCGAGGTCGATGCTCTCGCCGCCGTCGGCACCCTCGACGGTGATCCGGGCCGTGCCGAGCTCCTCGAGGTGGAGCGTGTCGAGCAGGTCGGTGAGCGGGTCGGGGGAGGCGGGGCCGTCGATGGTCACGGGGCAGAGCCTATGCGCCACAATGTGCCGGTGACGCGGACGGCCCTGACCCCCATGACCCCGCTGCAGCAGCTTCGGGCCGGGCGCACGACGCGCCGGGTGCCGCAGCTGTTCGCCGGGCTCGCGCTCTACGGGATCTCGATGGGCATGCTCGTCCGCGCACAGCTCGGGCTGGACCCCTGGGACGTCCTGCACTACGGCATCGCCCGGCACCTGCCGGTGAGCTTCGGGACCGTGACGATCATCGTCGGCGCTGCCGTGCTGCTCCTCTGGGTGCCCCTGCGCCAGCTGCCGGGGTTCGGCACCGTCGCCAACGTCGTGGTCATCGGCGTCGTCACCGACCTCACGCTGGGGCTGCTCGAGCCCCCGAGCGCCCTCGGGTGGCGCGTGGTCCTGCTGGGTGGCGGCATCCTGCTCAACGGCCTGGCCGGGGCGCTCTACATCGGCAGCCAGTTCGGTCCCGGTCCGCGCGACGGGCTCATGACCGGCCTGGCCCGACGCTCCGGCCGCAGCATCCGACTGGTCCGGACGTCGATCGAGGTCACGGTGCTCGTGGTCGGTTTCCTGCTCGGCGGCGTCGTCGGCGTGGGCACGGTGCTGTATGCCGTGCTCATCGGCCCCACGGTGCAGCTGTTCCTGCCACTGTTCACCGTGCCGCTCGAAGCCCCTGCGGGCCGTGAGGCCGCCGCGCCGGTCGAGGCCCGCTGCGAGTAGCCGCCCAGGGCCGCAGGGCCCCGGCGTGGGCCTCGGGCCGCGACCAAGGGCCGTCCTCAGGCCTCCAGGGCGAGGACGAACGGCAGCACGGCGTCGGCCCCGGCCTCACGAAGCGCCTGCGCTGCCACGGTGAGCGTCCACCGGGACGACGCCAGGTCGTCGACGAGGAGCACCGGCCCGCCGACGGAGCCGAGAGCCTGTCGCATCTCGGGGCCGGGAGCCAGCCGGCCCCACACCCCGGCCAGCCGGAACGCGCTGTTGCCGCCCGCCTCTCCCGCCGGCCCGCCGTGCACCAGGTCGAGGGGGCCCAGCCACTGCAGGCGTCCCATCTCGGCCAGTCCCCGGGCCACCGACTCGACGAGCTGGGGGCGGGTGCGCGACGGAATGCTGGCCACGGCCACCGGGCGCTCGGCCCAGGTCCAGTCGCGAAGGATGGGGACACACGCCCGCAGCAGCTCGGCCGGGGCCGGGCCGTCCTGCTCGCGCAGCAGCGTCCGCAGCTGCTGGCCCCAGCCCAGGTCGGTGAGCCGGGCGACGGCGCGCCCCGGCTCCATCGACTCGCCCGGACCTATGCGGCCCTTGAGCGGCACGCCCAGCCGGTCCATGCCGGAAGGCCACTGCGCCCGCGGTTCGAGCTCGACCCCGGCGCGCTCGAGCCGGCCGCGAGCGGTGGTCACGGCCGTGTCCGGCACCTCGGTGGGGAACCACCCACCGGCGCACGAGTCGCAGCGGCCACAGGGCACGGCGGTGTCGTCGTCGAGCGACTCCTGCAGGAAGGCCATGCGGCACTCGCTGGTCTGCTCGTAGCCGAGCATGAGGTCCTGCTCGCGCACTCGCGCGGCGCTGACGCGCTCGTAGCGCTCGGCGTCGTACGTCCACGGCTCACCGGTCGAGGTCCACCCACCGGGGACGCGCTGCACGGCCCCGTCGACGTCGAGCACCTTGAGCAGCAGCTCGAGACGTGTGCGCCGGATGTCGACGACCGCCTCCAGGGCGACGGTCGACAGCGGCTTGGGCGACTGGGCCAGGGCGGTGAGGACCGCGTCGGCCTGCTCCTGGCGCGGCATCGACGCCGAGGCGAAGTAGGACCAGATGTCCTTGTCCTCCGGCCCGGGCAGGAGCAGCACGTCGGCGCGCTCGGTGGCGCGCCCGGCACGGCCGACCTGCTGGTAGTAGGCCACCGGCGACGAAGGTGCCCCGAGGTGCAGGACGAACCCGAGGTCGGGCTTGTCGAACCCCATACCCAGCGCCGAGGTGGCCACCAGCGCCTTGACCTGGTTGTCGCGCAGCATGGCCTCGAGGCGCTCGCGGTCGGCCGGGTCGGTGCGGCCGGTGTAGGCGCGCACCTCGTGACCCGCCTCCCGCAGGGCGACGGCGACGTCCTCAGCCGCCGACACGGTGAGGGTGTAGACGATGCCGCTGCCGGTCAGGCTGTCGAGGTGGGCCAGCAGCCAGGCGAGCCGCTGCTCGGGAGAGGTGAGGCGCATGACGCCGAGCCGCAGGGAGTCCCGGGCCAGGCCACCGCGCAGCGTCAGGACGTCGTGGCCGCCGGCTCCGAGCTGCTCGACCACGTCGGTGACGACGCGGGCGTTGGCCGTGGCGGTGGTCGCCAGCACGGGGGTGTCGGACGGCAGGGTGGTGAGCAGGTCGCGGATGCGGCGGTAGTCGGGGCGGAAGTCGTGACCCCAGTCGGAGACGCAGTGGGCCTCGTCGACCACGAGCAGGCCGCAGCGACGGGCAAGGTCGGGCAGCTGCTCGTCACGGAACCGGGGGTTGTTGAGCCGCTCGGGGCTCACGAGGAGCACGTCGACCTCGTCGGCGGCCAGGGCCGCGGACACGCGTCCCCACTCGTCGGCGTTGGCGGAGTTCATGGTGACGGCCCGGATGCCGGCGCGCTCGGCCGCGGCGACCTGGTCGCGCATGAGGGCCAGCAACGGGGAGACGATGACGGTCGGGCCCGCGCCCTCCTGGCGGCGCAGGGCGGTGGAGACGAAGTAGACCGCCGACTTGCCCCACCCGGTGCGTTGGACCACGAGCACCCGCCGACGCCTGCCGACCAGGGCCTCGACCGCCTCGAGCTGGCCGTCGCGGAAGTCGGCATCGGCCCGACCCACCAGCCGCCGCAGGACGTCGGTGGCCCGGGCGCGCAGCCCGGACCCCGGCTTAGCGCCCTGGTCGTGGACGGGGTCGGCGGTGGTCGTCTCCATGGTGACCACCGTATGCGGCCGCCCCGACACCCCTGACAGGATGGGCGCATGGCAGACCAGCCCCGCGAGCGTTACCGGGTCAACGTGCCGCTCCGCTGGAGCGACATGGACGCCTACGGCCACGTCAACAACGTGCAGTTCCTGCGCCTGCTCGAGGACGCTCGCGTCATTGGGTTCGAGGAGTGGTTCGGGCAGGACCGCTCGGTGCTCTCGGAGGGGATCCTCGTGGCCCGCCACGAGATCGAGTACCTCGCGCCGCTGCTGTTCCGGGTGCCGCCGATCGTCGTCGAGATGTGGGCCACCAAGATCGGTGGTGCCGGCTTCGACCTCGCCTACGAGGTGCGCGACGGCCACGCCGGCGACGACACCGTCTACGCGCGGGCCGAGACGACCCTCGTGCTCTACGACTTCGCGACGTCGACCCCTCGGCGGATGGCGCCCGACCTGCGCGAGATGCTCGAGGCGCGGGCCGGTGAGCCGGTCCCGTTCCGGTGGCGGCGACGCTGATGGAGCTGCGCTTCCCCGACGCCCAGGGGCTGGACGACCTGCGCACGTATGTCTCGCGCGCCAAGGCCGCCGACGACGACGGAGCGGTGCGCCTGCAGGCGAGCGGCACGACGCTCGCGGCATACGTCGGCGTGCTCCCCGGCAGCGGGCTCATGGGCGAGGGCGCGGTGATCGGGCTGCGCGCCATGCCGCTGGCCGAGCCCGCCGAGCTGGACACCACCGTCTCCCTCGCCTCGCTCACCGACCGGCTCGCCCGCGAGGGCGGCACGACGCTGTCGGTGCCGCCGACCACCGTGAGCGTCGGCTGGGCCGCCATGGCGCCGCCGCGCGCCGGATGGGAGCGGGTCGGTGCCCTCACCGCCGAGGAGGTGTATGCCGTCGCGCGCGACGGCATCGCGCAGGTCGCCTCGGGCGCCCCTTCGGACGCCGGCGGCGCCGCCGTGACGGCGCTGCGACGGCACGTGTGGGGACGGCTGACGACCACCACGCCACCGGTGCCGGCGGGAGGTGCGTTCGCGACCTACGCCCTGGGCTTCGCCGCGCCGGGGTCGGAGGTGACGGTGTGGACCCAAGGCCGTTGGACGCGCCTGTCGACACCGGCCGGGCACGTCCTCATCCGGTGACCTGGCGCGCTCAGGTGCTGATGCGGCGCCCGGCGACGACGACGAGCGCCGACACGGCGCTGAGCCCGAGCCACATCGCGACGTAGACCGGCACGTCCTGCCCCGCCCTGGTGTGCATGGCCGCGAAGACGGCGCCTGCCGCAGCGATCCCGAGCACCGAGCCGAGCACGTCGGCGAGCTGCAGCGAGGACGAGGTCGAGCCGTGGTCGGCCGGTGCCGTGAGCAGCAGGGACAGCACCGAGAGGCTGGCGGTGCCCAGACCCATGCCAGTGCCACAGGCGACGAGGGCGACGGCCACGAGGTAGGGGTTCCAGCCGAAGTGGGTCACCGCCACGACGGTGAGCAGGCCGGTGGTGAGCAGCGCGCCGCCCACGGAGACGAGCCGGTGGCGACGTCCCGCCCAGCGGTCGCGACCCTGCACCCACGACCCGGCTGACCAGCCGAGCGAGCCGACCGCGAGGATCGTGCCGGCGGCCCCGAGGGAGAGCCCCCGCTCGTTGACGAGCATCAGCGGGATGTAGGTGATGGTGCCGAAGAACGAGCAGGTGAGCAGGAACCGCGCCACCATCACCGAGGGCAGCCCGCGCCGCATCAGCCAGGTGCCACGGGGCAGCAGCAGGGGAGCCGCGGCCGCGATACCGGCGACGCCGACGACGGCGACCAGGCTCTGCGCCGACCACTCGACCTCGAGGTCGTGGGTGCCCCACTGCAGGGCCCCGGCCGACGCCGCGATGAGCAGCCCCGCCCACGCCGCCCGGGCGTGGGCGCGGTGGTCGCGACCCGACGCCTCGACGCCCTCGTCGGCGGCGTGGATCTGTCCCCGTCGCGCGACGACCGCGACCATCGCGACGACGACCGGCACCACGACCAGCCAGAAGACCCAGCGCCACGAGAAGGTCGTGGTGACCCACGCGGAGATCGGCGGCCCGAGGAGTGAGGGCAGGACCCACGCCGCCGAGATGACGCTGAACACCTTGGGGCGCAACGACTCCGGGTAGGCGCGGCCGATGACGACGTAGCCGGCGACGATGATGAGCCCGGCCCCCAGGCCGGCCACGCCGCGACCGGCGAGGAAGGTCCCGAACCCGGTCGACGAGCCGCACACGCCGCAGCCGACGGCGAACAGCACCTGGCCGAGGTAGAGCGAGGGCAGCGGTCCGGACCGGTCGCACCAGACGCCGGCGAGGACGATGCCGAGCAGCTGCGTGGTGAGCATGACCGAGAACGCCAGCCCGTAGGACCGCACCGCGTCGAGCTCGCGGGCCGCGGCCGGCATGGCGGTCGAGACGGCCATGCCCTCGAAGGCGATGACGGTGATCAGTGCGACGAGCGCGAGCGAGACGAGGGCGTATGCGGGGTCGAACACCCCGCCCCGCGACCCCGCGGCCTTCACGGCGGGGCGGAGGGACGCGGTCACTGCCCCAACGGTACGCCGCGCTCGGCGAGGACGTCGGCCAGCGTGTCGATGCGGTCGGACACGATCCCGTCCACGCCGAGGTCGAACAGCCGGTGCATCTCCTGGGCGTCGTCGATGGTCCAGACGTGTACGTGCTTGCCCATGGCGTGGACGCGTTCGACGAGGGCGGGGGTGACCAGGTCGAGCCGCCGGCCGCCGACCACGTGGCCCGTGGGGACCTGCAGCACCGCGGCGGGGGAGCGCAGCCAGTCGGCCACGAGGCGGGGTGCGAAGCGCAGCACGCCCACCTCGGAGGGCACGGCCGCGGTCGCCACCGCCGGGCCGAGGAGGGCTCGCACGGCTCGCAGCCTGCCCCGTGAGAACGAGCCGATGCAGACGCGGTCGAAGGCGTCGTGCGCCCGGACGACCGCCGCCAGCGGCTCGATCGCCCCTGCTGCCTTCACGTCGATGTTGACCCGCGCGTCGGGCAGCTCCTCGAGCAGGTCGGACAGCAGCGGGATCGCTTCGCTGCCACCCACGCGGGCGGCGCGCACGGCGGCGTACGGGAGGTCGGCGATGCGCCCCCGCTGGTCGGTGACGCGGTCGAGGACGTGGTCGTGGAAGGCCACGACCCGGCCGTCGCGGGTCGCGTGGACGTCGGTCTCGAGGTAGCGGTAGCCGAGGTCCACGGCGTGGCGGAAGGCGGCCAGGGTGTTCTCCAGCCGCAGGTTCGCCTCGACCTTGGCGCCTCCGCGGTGCGCCAGCCCGATCGGGGTCGGCGCGTCGAAGTACGCGAAGTCGGCGGCTCTCACCGGCCCAGTCTGCCCCGACCCGCCCAGCGCGGGCGGATCGGGGCAGGTGGCTCAGATGGAGGCCCAGACGGTCGTGTCGGTGGGGAGCGAGCCGTCAGCGGCAAGCGGGCCGGACGCGACCAGCACGGTGGCGCCCTCGGGCAGGGCCACTGTGGAGGAGCCGAGGTTGGTGAGCACGAGCGTGTCGCCCTCGCCGGCGCCGGTGTTGACCAGCGCCACCACCTCGTCGCCGTAGCCGTCCAGCACCTGGAGGCCGCCGGTGCCGAGCGAGCGCTCGCGGCGGGTCGCCAGCAGCGTCCGGTAGAGCTCGAGGGTCGAGCCCTCCACGCCGTCCTGCTGGTCGACGGCGTACTCGCCGTACACCGCGGGCTGGGGCAGCCAGGTCGCGTCGGTGGGCCCGAAGCCGAAGGACGGGGCGTCCTTCTCCCACGGGATCGGCACCCGGCACCCGTCGCGGCCGATCTCCTCGCCCTGCGTGCGGATGAACGTGGGGTCCTGGCGGAACTCGGCCGGCATGTCGGTCGACTCGGGCAGGCCCAGCTCCTCGGCCTGGTAGATGTACGCGCCACCGGGCAGCGCCAGCATCAGGGCCGAGGCGGCACGGGCCCGGCGGAGCCCCAGCTCGCGGTCGGGCTGCGGGTCGTCGGCGCTGATGCCGTTGGGCTGGCGCTCGTCGACGGGCAGGCCGAGCCGCGACGCGTGGCGGACGACGTCGTGGTTGGACAGCACCCACGTGCTGGGGGCGCCGACCGAGTCGGCTGCGGACAGCGACGACTCGATGACCGCGCGCAGGTCCTGCGCGTCCCACTTCGCCTTGAGGAAGTCGAAGTTGAACGCCTGGTGCATCTCGTCCTGGCGGACGTAGCGGACTGCACGCTCCTGCGGACGGACCCACGCCTCGGCGCACAGGATGCGGTCGGGCTCGCCGTAGCTGTCGAGCACCTTGCGCCAGCGGCGGTAGACCTCGTGCACGCCGTCCTGGTCCCACATGGGCGGGACCGGGGCGCCGGGCTTGAGCTCGCCGTCGAGGATGTGCAGCTCGGCGTCGTAGTCGGGCAGCGCCGGCTCCTTGACGAGGCCGTGGGCCACGTCGACCCGGAAGCCGTCGATGCCGCGGTCGAGCCAGAAGCGCAGGATCGACTCGAACTCGTCGCCGACCTCGGGGTTGTCCCAGTTGAGGTCGGGCTGCTTGGTGTCGAACAGGTGCAGGTACCACTGGCCGGGGGTGCCGTCGGCCTCGGTGACGCGGGTCCAGCCGTTGCCGCCGAAGACCGAGTGCCAGTCGTTCGGCGGGAGCTCGCCGTGCTCGCCGTTGCCGTCGCGGAAGATGTAGCGGTCGCGCTCGGGACTGCCGGGCGCCGCCGCCAGCGCCTCCTTGAACCACGCGTGCTCGTCGCTGGTGTGGTTGGGGACGAGGTCGACGATCACCTTGAGCCCGAGCTCGTGCGCCTTGGCCACCATGGCGTCGGCGTCGGCCAGGGAGCCGAAGAGCGGGTCGATGTCGCGGTAGTCGGCGACGTCGTAGCCGGCGTCGGCCTGGGGCGAGGTGTAGAAGGGGCTGAACCAGACGGCGTCGACACCCAGCGCCTTGAGGTAGGGCAGGCGCGCGGTCACGCCGGGCAGGTCGCCGATGCCGTCGCCGTCGCCGTCGGCCCAGGAGCGGGGGTAGATCTGGTAGATCACCGCGTGGCGCCACCAGGCGGCGTCGGGGGAGTCGGCGGGGTGGACGAGGTGCGCGGAGCCGGTCGGGCTCACCGTCGTGGAGAGGGTTTCAGTCACGGGCAACCATGGTGGGGCATGAGCCCCCTCGGCACGAAACCGGTATTGCGTCGTCTCACTCCTCGTCGAGGGAGTTGACCAGGCTGTGCGCTGCCCGTTCGAGGTAGTCGCGCAGCAGCAGGTCGTTCGCGGACGCCAGGTCGAGGGTGTCCACGGCCGTCATCATGTGCCGCAGCCAGCGGTCGCGCTGGGCCGGGGTCACCTTGAACGGGTGGTGCCGCATCCTCAGCCGCGGGTGGCCGCGCTGCTCGGAGTAGGTGGTCGGCCCGCCCCAGTACTGCTCGAGGAACAGCCGCAGGCGGTCCTCGGCCGGGCCGAGGTCCTGCTCGGGGTAGAGCGCGCGCAACGCCGGGTCGTCGGCCACGCCCCGGTAGAACTCGTGCACGAGCTTGCGGAAGGTCTCGTGACCGCCGACCTGGTCGTAGAAGCTGCCGAACTGTCCCGAGGCCGTCACCGGGCACCGCCCGCCGGGCCGAAGGGCGTCATGACCGGCACCTTGACGCCGTGGCTGTCGAACGCGACCTTGACCCGCTCACGGATCTCGCGCGAGACGCCGTACTGCTGCTCCGGGGCCGTCTTGGCGATCACCCGGATGGTGACGACGCTGCCGGTGATGGACTCCACGCCGACCACGTTCGGCTCCTCGAGCAGGGCGGCCTGCCAGTCGGGGGACTGGTCCATCTCGTGCACGACAGAGCGGATCAGCGGGATGACCTTCTCGAGGTTCTCCTCGTAGGAGACGGGGAGGTCGACGATGGCGGTCGACCAGCCCTGGCTCTTGTTGCCGATCCGGACGATCTCGCCGTTGCGGATGTACCAGACCACACCGCTGCCGTCGCGGAGTCGTGTGACGCGGAGGCTGACCTCCTCGACGGTGCCGACGGCCTCGCCCGTGTCGATGACGTCGCCGACGCCGTACTGGTCCTCGAGGATCATGAAGATCCCCGAGAGGAAGTCCTTGACCAGGCTCTGCGCACCGAAGCCGAGGGCGACGCCGCCGACCCCGGCCGTCGCCAGCAGCGGCGCGAGGTTGATGCCGACGATCCCCAGCACCGTGAGCACCACGATCAGGCCCACGACGAACGTGACCGTGCTGCGCAGCAGCGACCCCATGGTCAGGGTGCGCTGACGGTGCCGTTCACGGTCGATGCCCGCGGCTGCCGCGAGGGCGTTGCCGGCCCGGCCGACCCGGCCGGGCTCACGGGCCCGGCGCGCGTCCGACTTGGCCAGCGTCAGCCGGACGACCCGCCCGATCGAGCGCAGCATCAGCCAGCGCAGCACGATCCCGAGGATGACCGTGACGACGACCCTGAGGGGGGCTCCGAGGAACCAGTCCCAGACCCCCTCGGGCGTCAGCTTGGTCAGAGTGCTGAGGAACGACTCAGGCATCGGCATCCCGGGCCTGGGCGCGCAGGGCGCGGGCGATGCCGTCCCGGTTCTCGGCGACCAGGCGCACCAGCCCTGCCGGGGCGTCGGTGTGGGCGTCGAGCCAGCCCTGCGACGCGTCGAGCAGCTGCTGGTCGGCGATCAGGGTGGGGTAGTAGGTCACCAGGATCGACTCGGCGATGGCGTGCGTCCGCGACTCCCAGATGTCGAGCAGGGCCTCGTGGTAGCGCTCGACGTAGGGCCGCAGCAGCTCGGGGTCGTTGGCCTGGGTGAAGCCGAGGCCGGTCGCCTCGACCACCGAGTTGGGCAGTGACGTGTCCTCGACACCGTCGTGCCACGCGGCCGCCTTGGCCTCCGCGGTCGGCATGGCGGCGAGGGCCCGAGCCGCCCGCTCCCGGCCGGTCGCGGTGTTGTCGCGCTCGCGCTCGGCGTCGACCTCGGCCTGCGTGGCGTCGCCTGCCGCGGCCAGCGCCGTGAGCAGGGTCCAGCGCATCTCGGTGTCGACAGCCAGGCCCTCGAGCGTGGTCGTGCCCTCGAACAGCCCGCGCAGGTACGCCGCGTCGTCGCCGCCGCGCTGCACCGACGCGTACGCGGTGAGCAGCTGGAGCTGTGCGTCGCTGCCGGGCTCGGCCGCCTCGGCGAGGCGGCGCAGGCCGGCGGTCACCGTGGCGAGGGTCTCGTCCCGGTGCTGGGGTGCGACGTAGAGGTGCGCCGCGGACGAGAGCTGCGCCAGCACGGTACGGAGCATCGTGGAGTTGGTCTCGCCGGGTAGGGATGCCAGCACCAGGTCGACGAAGTCGCGCGCCGACATCTCCGCGTCGCGGGTCATGTCCCAGGCCGCGCCGAGCACCAGGGCGCGGGGCAGGCTGTCCTGGAAGCCGCGCGGGTGCGCCAGGGCCGTGGCGAGCGAGCGCGCGTCGAGGCGGATCTTGGCGTAGGCCAGGTCCTCGTCGTTGACGAGCAGCAGGTCCGGCACGGGGCGCCCGACCAGCTCGGTGACGGTGGTCTGCGCGCCGTCGACGTCGAGCTCGAGGCGGTCGGTGCGCACGAGCACCGGGCCGTCCGCGCCCTCCTCCACCGAGTAGAGGCCGACCGCGAGGCGGTGGGGACGCAGGGTGGGGTGCTCGGCCGGGCTGGTCTGCTCGATGACCGCGGAGCTGATGAGCCCCTGGTCGTCGGTCTCGACCACCGGGCGCAGCGTGTTGACCCCAGCCGTCTCCAGCCAGAGCTTGGACCACGTGCCGAGGTCACGGCCCGAGGTCTGCTCGAGCTCGCCGAGCAGGTCCTGCAGGGTGGTGTTGCCCCACGCGTGCTTGGCGAAGTAGGCGCGCAGGCCGGCGACGAACGGCTCACGGCCGACGTAGGCGACGAGCTGCTTGAGGACGGAGGCGCCCTTGGCGTAGGTGATGCCGTCGAAGTTGACCTCGACGTCCTCGAGGTCGCGAATCGGTGCGACGATCGGGTGGGTCGAGGAGAGCTGGTCCTGGCGGTAGGCCCACGCCTTCTCGCTGATGCCGAAGGTCGTCCAGGCCGACTCCCACTCGGTGGCCTCGGACTGGCACGTGGTCGACGCCCACTCGGCGAACGACTCGTTGAGCCACAGGTCGTTCCACCACTTCATGGTGACGAGGTCGCCGAACCACATGTGCGCCAGCTCGTGCAGCAGCGTCAGGGCGCGGCGCTCGATGATCGCCTCGGTGACCTTGGCCCGGAACACGTAGGTCTCGTTGACCGTGACGGCCCCGGCGTTCTCCATCGCACCCATGTTGTACTCGGGCGTGAAGAGGGTGTCGTACTTCTCGAACGGGTACTCGCAGTCGAACTCGTTCTCGAAGAACGCGAATCCCCGCTTGGTGCAGTCGAACACGTTGTCGGCGTCGAGGTGCTCGAGCATCGACCTGCGGCAGAAGATGCCGAGCGGCACGGTGCCGCGGCGGGTCTGCACCTCGTCGCGCACGACCGCGTAGGGGCCGGCGACGAGCGCGGTGATGTAGCAGGACATGCGCTGCGTGGTGGGGAACGCCCACGTCGCCACGCCGTCCCGCACCGGCGTCGGCTCGGGGGTCGGGGCGTTGGAGACGACCTCCCAGTGCGCGGGGGCGGTGATGGTGAAGGCGTAGGTGGCCTTGAGGTCGGGCTGCTCGAAGACCGCGAACATGCGGCGGCAGTCGGCGACCTCGAACTGGGAGTACAGGTAGACCTCGTCGTCGACGGGGTCGACGAAACGGTGCAGACCCTCGCCGGTGTTCATGTAGGCAGCCGTCGCGTCGACCGTCAGGGTGTTGTGCTCGGCGAGCCGGGGGAGCGTCACCCGCACGCCGTCGAAGTGGGTCGCCGGGTCGAGCGCCTCACCGTTGAGCGTGATCGCCTCCACCGAGGGGGCGATGAGGTCGACGAAGGTCTGGCCACCCTCCTGGCCCGTGAACGTCACGGTCGTGGTCGTGCGGAACGTCGTGTCCGACGTCGTGAGGTCGAGCACGACGTCGTAGTGGTCGACGGCCACGAGGGCAGCGCGGGTGAGCGCCTCGTCGCGGGTCAGGTTCTTGCCAGGCAACAGACTGCTCCTGTAGGTGCGAGTGTGCAGGGGAGGGCGCCATCCTCGCACGGCCGACCGGTCGGTCGAGGACCCCTTTACCGCCGGTTGACCGGCAATGGCAGGATTGTTCGGGTGAGTGCCACCGACACGACTGCGCCCCGTACCTCCGCCGAGTTCTGGTTCGACCCCCTGTGCCCGTGGGCCTGGATGACCTCGCGCTGGATGATGGAGGTCGAGAAGGTCCGCCCCGTCGACGTGACCTGGTCGGTCATGAGCCTGGCCGTGCTCAACGAGGGCCGTGACCTGCCCGAGGAGTACCGCGCGATGATGGACCGCGCGTGGGGCCCGGTCCGCGTCATTCTGGCGGCCAAGGAGGAGTACGGCGACAAGGTCGTCAAGCCCCTCTACGACGCGATGGGCACCCGCATCCACCTCGGCGGCGAGAAGGACTACGCCAAGGTCATCGTCCCGGCGCTGGAGGAGGTGGGCCTGCCGCTCGAGCTGGCGGAGTTCGCCGACACCGACGAGCACGACGACCGGCTGCGGGCCAGCCACCAGCGCGGCATCGACCTCGTCGGTGACGACGTGGGCACCCCGGTCGTGGCGGTCGAGGGGGTCGCGTTCTTCGGGCCCGTGGTGAGCCCCGCACCCAAGGGCGAGGCGGCGGCGAAGCTGTGGGACGGTTGCGTCCTCGTGGCCGGCACCCCCGGCTTCTTCGAGCTCAAGCGCAGCCGCACCGTCGGCCCCATCTTCGACTGACCCGACCGGAGACCCATCATGCGAGTCCACATCGGTGGCGACCACGCGGCCTACGACCTGCTCGGTGAGCTGGTCACGTTCCTGGAGTCCGAAGGGCACGAGGTGACCAACCACGGGCCCCACGACTTCGACGCCGAGGACGACTACCCCGTCTTCGTGCTGCGCGCCGCCGAGGCCGTCGCCGCGGACCCCGGCTCGCGGGGCGTCGTGCTCGGAGGGTCGGGCAACGGCGAGCAGATGGCAGCCAACAAGGTCAAGGGCATCCGCGCCGCCCTCTGCTACAACGAGGAGCTCGCCCAGCTTGCGCGCGAGCACAACAACGCCCAGGTCATCTCCATCGGCGGCCGCATGAACACCGTCGAGGAGGCCAAGGAGATGGTGCGCGTGTTCCTCGGCACCGCCTTCTCCGAGGCGCCCCGCCACGTGCGGCGCATCGACATGGTCAGTGCCTACGAGCACGACGGCGCGCTGCCGCCCCTGTCCTGATCGCTGCATTCACCGGTGGGGTGCGTGACCGCCCCGCTAGGCTGCCGGGGCAGGACTGGTCTGGGGGCCGGTCCAGCCCATGACCATGTTGGGTGCCCCTGTACCCCGGACCAGGCCGAAGGATCTCGCACACGTGGACGAAGGCAGGACGGTCCTCGCGCGTCGCTCCGTCCTCACGCGCCTCCAACGGGGACGTACGCGCCTCAACCGGTGGAACACCGGCCTGACGGTCGTCGCCCTCGTGGTCGCCAACCTGTTGCTCTGCTGGGCCCAGGCGGTTGAGGTCCCCTTCTTCCCGTTCTCGGTGTACCTGCCCGTGGCGGTCCTCGCCGGCCTGTTCCTCCCGCCGAAGTGGCTGGCCCTGGTCGACACCACGATCCTGCTCACGGGCATGTTCACCGTCCTGGGGCGCGGGAACGGGTCCGCCAACTACTGGGGCGCCTACGCCGTGCTGATCTCGGTGATGGTCATCATGTTCTGGGTCGCGGCGTCCCGCGCGAGGCTCGGGGTCCAGGGCAACCTCGGCGAGACGATGCTCGTGGACCTGCGCGACCGCCTGCGCACCCAGGGTGAGCTCCCCGAGCTGCCGCCGAGCTGGGGCGCCGAGCTGTCGGTGCTCTCGGCCTACGGCGACTCGTTCTCCGGCGACTTCCTGGTGACCAGTCGCGACGACGACGTCCTCGAGCTGGCGCTGGTCGACGTCTCGGGCAAGGGGATCGCCGCCGGCACGCGCTCGCTGCTGCTCTCGGGCGCGTTCGGTGGCCTGCTGGGCTCGCTGCCCTACGACCAGTTCCTCGACGCCGCCAACGGCTACCTCCTGCGCCAGCAGTGGGACGAGGGCTTCGCCAGCGCGGCGCACGCGATGATCGACCTGTCGACGGGGGAGTACAGCCTCGCCTCGGCCGGCCACCCGCCGCCGGTCAAGTTCTCGGCCGGCTCGGGTCGCTGGCAGGTGCTCGAGGGCGACGAGGGCCCGGTGCTCGGCGTCGCCGAGTCGGTCACGTTCCCGAGGATCACCGGACGGCTGGGCCGTGGTGACGCGCTGCTGCTCTACACCGACGGCGTCATCGAGGTGCGCAACCGCGACCTGCGCGACGGCATCGACCGCATGCTCGGGACGGCCGAGCGCATGATCGGGCGCGGGTTCGAGGGCATGGCGGCCAAGATGTGCGCCGCCGCCCGGGCCGGCGAGACCGACGACCGCGCTGCCGTCCTCGTCTGGCGCCGCTGACGCCTGCCGGTCCTGGAGGCCACGCCTCAGGCGGCGGCGCTCTCGCGCGGCCTGCTGCGACGGCTGATGTCGGCGCACTCGAGGCAGACCGACTCGGGGATGACCCCGAGCCGCATGAGCCAGCCGAAGGCGATGCAGCCGACGCAGACCCCGGCGAGCGACTCCAGGGCGGGGAACACCACCATGACGACGCCGATGACGACCACGGGCAGCGTCGCACCGGCCAGCCACAGCGCGCTGGCGGCGACCGTCAGGACCGCCCCGATGGCCGCGGCGAACCGCTTCGGCGGCCCGGCGGTGTACCGGGGAGCGGCGTCGACCCGGGGGCGGACCCAGCGACCCACCAGCTGGGCGACCGGGCTCGCCGACGGTCCCCACCCGGCGCGCAGCACGAAGTCGGCGGCGAGCACGGCGTAGAGCCACCACTGCTGGGTGGCGAGGGCCACGACCCCGACGACGAGGACGACGCCGGCGATGAGGCGCACAGCGACCTCGTCGACGATGTTGGGGAACCGGGAGATGCGCATGGATCCATTATGGGACACATAAGCTGCCGTTATCTCCGGCGTCCCGCCCCTCGGGCGTGAGCCCAGCCGCCGGGCGCCGCGGCGTTGGGGGTGGTTGGCTCGTGCGGGACCCAAGGCGGAGGGTGCTTACGCTGAACCACGGACTACCGGCTGAGGAACGGGTGCACCTAGCTCGGCAACGCCACGAATCACGAATACACCGTCTCCAAGTGGAGGCTAATCGGCATCCAAATTGCGCTGAATGTCTGTAGGGTCGCGCCATGGTGACGGGTGGCGAGGCGGCGGCGGCAAAGGCAGCGATGGCGGCTGGGAGGCAGGTGCTGGGTGAGGATGCCTCCGTCAAAAAGCAGCTAGCTGAACTGGCGAAGGACTCGCCGAATATGAAGCGCGCTGCCGAGAGTTACGCCAAGCGGATTGCGATCAAGCAGGATCTGCTGCTCAAGTTGTACGAGCCTCTCGCCAAGTGGACGGGGGTCGCCCAACAATATTTCGAGACCGACTTTGCAGAAGATATGGCTGTAAGGGTCGCTGACATTCCCGATGAAGCCATTGTGGCACCGCGCACCTCGGTGGCCGTTCCCGCGATGCAGGGCTTGGCGTATTCACTCGATGAGCCCGACCTGAAATCGATGTACCTCAACCTGCTTGCCGCCGCGAGTGATGCACGCAAGCCTGACGCCGCGCATCCCTCGTTTGCCGAAATCATTAAGCAACTGTCGGCTCCAGAGGCGTCGCACCTGACGTCCATACTCGATCTGGGCCAAGTGCCGATCGTGAGGTTTAGGCGAGTTGATAACAGCGTCGAGCACCCGGGTGACCGTTACGTACAGGTGCATGTTGTCGATCTTCGGAGCCGGTCCGAGTCTGCCGAGCCTGTTGAACTGTCCCAATATGCCGCATGGGTTGACAACTGGGTGCGCCTGGGTCTGGTTGATGTCGACTACGAGAGGTATTTCACCGACCCCGGCCAATACGCCTGGGTCGAAGGCCGTCCGGAGTTGAAAAGGCTACAGGAGCAACATGTGGCGGCGGGTGTGACGATCGAGTTCGACCGAGGTGTATGCAGGGTGACGGACTTCGGCCTGACCTTCGCGGCGGCCGTGCGGTGAGCAGAGTCCGCAGGCCAGCGCAGCGGCGACTTCACTTGAACCAGCAACACAATTCGTCGGTGAGTCCAGGGGTGGGCGTCGTCCCAAAGTTGCGGTCGTTGGCGGTGGGGATCCGGTCAAGGGCGCGCAGCGGCGGAGCGAACCCTTGACGGGCGGAGGAGTCGCCAGAGACTGGCGCAGCGGGACGGCGACCGCCAATGGTGACTGAACGGCTGAGGTGACAACGGTGTAGTCCGCGGGGTCTGATGTGCCTGCGGCGCCTCTGACCGGGGGCGAACAACACCTAACTCAAACGATGGCCAGCCCAGGCCGCTAGGCAAGCAGGAACGCCAAAGCGGGCTCCGCGAGACTTGCAGGGTGACGGGATCACGACCCGCCAGGCTCGACCGCACGAGCCGGGGTTGCCCTGATACACACACTCACTTGCACCGGTCGAGCCAGAGGCTCCCGGTACTTTCCGTGTCTGGGGGCTCCGCCTTCGTGTCGTGGAGTCAGGGTGTCATCGTCATCAGTTCGGATTCCGGCCACCTTTTCGGGGTGGTCGCTGAGGTTGTGTGCTGCTGCCGGGGAGGCTGGCGGTTGTTTCGTGTCGGCGCGGCATTAACGTCACGGTGGTCGCGGTGGTGGTCCGGCGGCTGATCCGGAGCGGGCCCGGGATGATGGGGGCGTCGGGCACGTGGTCGGTTGCGGAGGCACTGCGCGGCGAACCGGTTGAACCGGTTGGGAACGTTGACATATCGCGGCGCGGGGGAGCACGACCCGCGGCAGGTGCGGGCTGATGTGGGGGTGTTCTTTCGGCGGTTGCGTGCAGGACTGGATGACGGGCCGGCGCGATACTGAGGCCGCACCTTGCCGCTGTGCGCGGACACGTCATCGTCCACGAACTCGGCCACGACCGGCCAGCCTCGCCGCTCGGTCTCAGCCCGGCAGTCCTGCAACCGACGCCTAACCCCCAGCGCCTCACCGGTGCGGTCCTGGCTGACGCGCGCGTAGATCGCTGCTGCCCTCTGCATGGGGGCTGACTAGCGATCACTGGGGACTGCGACTTTGCTCCACTGTCTGGTCACATCGCTGAAACGGAGGTGCGGTTGTGTGACCAGACAGGAGTGGTCAGGTTGTGGGTGCTGGGTCGGCGGCCGAACAGCACGGCGCCTCAGCATGCCGGGTGGGAAGCCCGTCGCTCGGACATGTGCGTTTCGTTCGTAGGCTGGGGTGGTGCACAGGGCAGGCGCAGGCTCCGACCCGGCTCCGTCTCCGGACGTGGCGCCGGTGTTCGACGACGAGTTCGGGGAGCCGTTCGGCGACGGCAACGGCGAGGTGCGCGGAAGGGTCCGCTCGTATGCCGCGCGGCGGGGCCGCCTCTCCGCGCTCACCCGGGAGCGGATGGAGCGGCTGCTCCCCGACCACGGCATCCCGGAAGGCCTGCTCGACCCGGCAGCGGCGTTCGGGCGCGAGGCGCCGGTGGTCCTCGAGGTGGGTTGCGGGCACGGGGCGGCCGCGCTCGCCTACGCCGAGGCACACCCCGACCACGACCTCCTGGCC
The DNA here is from genome assembly GCF_052114585.1 of Pedococcus sp. 2YAF34. Classification (NCBI taxonomy): domain Bacteria; kingdom Bacillati; phylum Actinomycetota; class Actinomycetes; order Micrococcales; family Intrasporangiaceae; genus Pedococcus; species Pedococcus sp. 2YAF34. The sequence goes on along the minus strand of NZ_JBFRFA010000030.1, from coordinate 13,252 downwards.
GTCGACGTGTTCACGCCGGCCCTCGCCCGGATGCTCGCCGAGGCGGCGCGTCGCGGTCTGTCCAACGTGTGGGTGCACCAGGGTGACGCCGTGCTCCTGCTCGAGCAGCGCATAGCCGTCGCCACGCTCGCGGCGGTGCACCTGTTCTTTCCCGACCCGTGGCCGAAGGCGAAGCACAGCAAACGGAGGTTCCTGGCCAGGCACACCCTCGACCTGGTCGCCTCGCGGCTCGTCCCCGGCGGCCACCTGCTCGTCGCCACCGACCACCCCGTGTACGCCGACCACGCCCGTGCCGAGCTCGCCGCCGACGAGCGCTTCGTCGTGACCGAGGGGGAGCGGCCGTCGTGGCGTCCGACCGACGGCTTCGAGGCGAAGGGGCTCGAGGCGGGGCGGAGCGTCGCCGAGTTCCGGGCCGTGCTGTCGGGGTAGCCGGATTCGAACCGGCGGCCTTCCGCTCCCAAAGCGGACGCGCTACCAAGCTGCGCCATACCCCGTGGACGGCGGGCCGATTTCGGCCCGCGCGATCTCGGGCATTAGGCTAACGCCCCGGACCAGCCGCTCCCCGGAGGGGCCGGTGTGCCGCGCGGGTGTAGCTCAATGGTAGAGCCCTAGTCTTCCAAACTAGCTACGCGAGTTCGATTCTCGTCACCCGCTCATCGTGCGAAGGGCCCCACCTCTCGGTGGGGCCCTTCGTCGTGGAGAGTCGCGGTGGTGGCCGTCGGCGTCAGCTCTTCCCGCCCATGCTCAGGGCCCGTAGCCGGCGCCCGTGGTCACAGCCCGTACTCCTCCAGCAGGCGCAGCCAGATCTCGCTCATCGTCGGGTAGGACGGAACCGCGTGCCACAGCGTTGTGAGCGGAACCTTGCCGACGATGGCGACGGTGCCGGCGTGGACGAGCTCGGCCACGTCCTGGCCCACGAAGGTCGCTCCCACGAGGACGCCTGCGTCCTCGTCGACCACGATCCGCGCCTGCCCCTGGTACCCCTCGGCCTGCAGGCCCGAACCGGCCGCGCTGTCCATGGGGAGGTCGACGACCCGGATCCGCAGGCCGCGCTCGCGAGCCTCGGCCTCGGTCAGCCCGGCGGCTGCCACCTCGGGGTCGGTGAACACCACCTGCGGCGCACCGAGGTCGTCCGCCCACGGCGTCGTCCGGTCGGCGTCCGGTTCCCGGCCCGCTGCCCGGGCACCGATCAGGTCGCCGCACGCGCGGGCCTGGTACTTGCCCATGTGGGTGAGCAACGCGATGCCGTTGACGTCGCCCACGGCGTACAGCCACGGGGTGTCGCCCCCGGCGCCCTCGACCTCCATGCGGGCGTTGACCGCGACGTACCCCGCGTCCGTGAGCTTCCCGCCGACGGCCTCGACGCCCAGGTCCTTCGTGGCGGGCGTGCGACCCACGGCGACGAGCAGCTCGTCGGCGACGACCTTCGCCCCGCCCTCGAGGTGGACGGTCACCTCACCGCTCGGCCCGAGTCGTGACACCGACTCCGCAGCGGTGTCGACGCGCACGTCGACCCCGTCGCGCTCGAGGGCCTCCTTGACGGCGGTGCCGGCGAACTCCTCGTGGCGGCCGAGCAGGCCGGGCGCCTGCTCGATGATGGTCACGGTGGAGCCCAGGGCCGCGTAGACCTGCGCCAGCTCGCACGCCACGACCCCGCCGCCGAGCACCGCCAGCCGCTTCGGGATGCGCCTGGAGGTGGTCGCCTCGCGGTTGGTCCACGGCCGGGCCCCCTGCAGCCCGGGGATCGGCGGCACGGTCGGGGCGGTGCCGGTGGCCAAGACCACGGCCTTGCGGGCCCGCACCGCGCGGCCGTCCACCTCGAGCGCGAGCTCGCCGGTCAGGCGGCCCTCCCCGCGCAGCAGGGTGATGCCGACGTGGTCGAGCCAGCCGACCTGCCCGCTGTCGTCGAGGTGGTTGATCCAGGCGTCACGCCGGGCCAGCACCCCCTTCGGGTCGAGGTGGGCGCCCTCCGACCCCTGCACCCGCTGTGAGGCGCGCGTCGCGTGGACCGGCCGCAGCAGGGCCTTGCTGGGGGAGCAGGCGTAGAAGCTGCACTCGCCGCCGACGAGGTGCTTCTCGACGATGGCGACGGTCAGGCCGGCCTTGTGGGCGCGGTCGGCGGCGTTCTCCCCGACCGGGCCGGCGCCGACCACGACGACGTCGAACTCGAGTGGCTGCTCGTGCTCGCTCATGAGCGCACGGCGCCGGCGTCGAGGTTGCCGGTCAGCGCGTCCCAGAGGCGGGAGCGGCCACCGTCGCGGTCGAGCTCGTGCTCGACGCGCCGCACGAGCCGCTCGGAGGGCCAGACGTGCCAGGCCATGAGGAGCAGCGACAACGTGCCGCCGACGACGTAGGTCATGGCGGTGCGGGGCTCGACGACGAACGCCGCGACGAGGGCGACCATCGCCACGGACTCGCAGAGGGCGAAGCGCAGCACCATCGAGGTCTGGTACGCGGCGCGGCCGGCGGCCGCGGCGTCGGACTCGGGGGTCGCCGGGGCGATCGCGGGCACGCGGTAGCCGACGGCCTGCACGAGGAGGTGCACCGCGACCGCGAGCGCGCCCAGCGCCGCAGGCACCCAGACGGGCGGGTAGCCCTCGAGCCCGAGGGCCGGGGCCATGACCACGGCGAGGACGACGAGGGCGCCGATGAGGGTGCCGGCGAGGATCCGCAGCTGGGCGAGGGGAGCGGGAGGAGGCGGCGACGAGGGCTGGCTCATGCGCCAAACCTAGGGGGAGGGGGCCCCGTACCGCGTGCCGGACGGCCCCGGGCCGGTGCCCGGGGCCGTCGGTGGTGCAGTGCTGTGCAGTGGTGCAGTGCGGTGGTGCGGTCCCGGTCAGAAGGCCGAGGTGCCGTTCGGGGTGCCGAGGCCGGTCGGGCCGTCCCAGCCGCTCTTGGCGGTGCACCACGAGGCGCACGTGCCGTTGGAGCCTGACGTCACGTCGAACAGGCCGGAGGCGTGGGCGTAGGGGAGGGTGTTGGCGTAGCCGGCGGTGTTGCCGCTCAGCGCGTAGACCGAGGCGACGATGGGGGCCGACAGGCTCGTGCCGCCGTACTGCGCCCACGACGAGGAGTTCTGCGTGGTCGGGGCGTAGGTGGCCAGGCCGGTGTTGGGGTCGGCGACGGCCGAGACGTCGGCGATGGCGCGGCCGGAGCAGCTCGTCATGGCCGAGGTCTGGCCGGTCGGGGCGGCGTTGAGGGTCGTGCAGCCGGAGCCGGCGCCATTCCAGGCCGACTCGTTCCAGCCACGGGCCGAGGAGTCCTTGAACAGCGAGGTGCCGCCGATCGCGGTGACGTAGTGCGAGGAGGCCGGGAAGCTGCCACCCTGGTAGCCGTTGTCACCGGTCGAGGCGGTGACCGCGATACCGGGGTGGTTGTAGGCCGCGCCGTAGGAGCTGTCGGCCAGGTCGCCGCCGCCGTAGCTGTTGGAGATGGCTGCGACACCGGCCTGCTTGGCGGCCGTGTTCACCGCGGCGCCGAGGTCGGTGAGGCTGGCGCTGTTGGCCTGCACGAGGACGATCTTGCAGGACGGGCAGGTGGCCGAGACGGCGTCGAGGTCGAGGGCCTGCTCACCGGCCCAGCCCGAGTTGAAGCGCGGCAGCGAGGTGCCGCCGGTCTGGTTGATGATGCGCAGGCAGCCGTTCGCGGTCGTGCAGGACGACAGGCCCCACTGGGAGCGGTAGACGCCCAGGTCGCGCTCGGCGTTCGGGTAGCCGTAGGCGTCGACGATGGCCACGGTGCGACCGCCGGCGGACAGCCCGGTCACCTTATAGGCGCTCTGGATGTCGGCGGGGGTCTTGCCGGAGATCGACTGGGGGGTGATGGGGCGGCCGGAGGGGTTGACCGCGCGCCCCGAGTCGTCCGTGAGCTTGAGCGCGTGGCAGGCCGCCACGGTCGGGGACGACGGGGTGGCACAGACACGGCTGGCGTGGCTCTTGGCCGAGGGCGCCGCGGACGCGGTGGTGACCGCGGTCGTGACGAGCCCCAGGGATGCCGAGGCCGCCAGTGCGACGGAGAGGATCTGCTTGCGCATGCGTGGATTCTCCTGGTGTGGGGGGATGGGCGACCGATGTCGCCCATGTCGGACCCTGTGCCCGGTATCCATTGCGAGGCAATGCTTTTCGCGCCCGGGTCCGTGACCTTGCGAAGAAATGGCTCGCGGGTGGCGAGAACTTTGCGGAAAGTCGTGACGGATGTCATGGCGTCGCGCCGGTCACGTATGGGTCAGGCCCCTGACCTGCGGCGACGGCTCGGTTCGGTGCGTGACCCGGCAAGGGCTACCATGGGTTTTTGGCCCGCGCGCGCCTTCCGCCGGCGCACTGGGCCTTTCCTGTTGCCCACCTGAACCTGGAGTACCCCGCAGTGAAGAGTGCCGTCGAGACCCTCAACCCGACCCGGGTCAAGCTGACCGTCGAGGTCCCGTTCGAGGAGCTCAAGCCCAGCCTCGACGCGGCATACGCGACCATCGGCTCCCAGATCCAGGTCCCCGGATTCCGCAAGGGCAAGGTGCCGTCGCGCATCATCGACCAGCGGGTCGGCCGTGGCGCCGTGCTGCAGGAGGCCGTCAACGAGGCCCTGCCGCAGTTCTACGGCCAGGCCGTCGAGGACAACAAGGTCCGCCCCATCGGCCAGCCCGAGGTCGACGTGACCGAGGTCCCGGCCGAGGACGGCCAGGAGCTCAAGTTCACCGTCGAGGTCGACGTGCGGCCCGAGGTCGAGCTGCCCGAGGACTTCAGCACCATCACCGTCGAGGTCGACGAGGCCAAGGCGTCCCCCGAGGACGTCGAGGAGCGGCTCATCGCGCTGCAGGAGCGCTTCGGCACCCTCAAGGGCGTCGAGCGCGTCGTCGAGACCGGTGACTTCGTGTCGATCGACCTCGAGGCCTCCATCGGCGACGAGGAGATCGACTCGGTCAAGGGCATCTCCTACGAGGTCGGCTCGGCCAACATGCTCGAGGGCATGGACGACGCGCTGCTCGGCATGGCCGCCGGCGAGACCAAGAAGTTCACCGCGCCGCTGGCCGGTGGTGACTACGAGGGCCAGGACGCCGACGTCACCGTGAGCGTGCAGTCGGTCAAGGTCCGCGAGCTGCCCACCCTCGACGACGACTTCGCCCAGCTGGCGTCGGAGTTCGACACGCTCAAGGAGCTTCGCGCCGACGTCACCAAGCAGGCGGAGAAGGCCAAGAAGTTCGAGCAGGGCGTCCAGGCCCGCGACAAGGTCCTCGAGCACCTCCTCGAGACCGTCGACGTCCCCGTGCCCGACGGCATCGTCGAGGCCGAGGTGCACGCCCACCTCGAGGGCGAGAACCGCCTCGAGGACGACGAGCACCGCGCCGAGGTCGAGGAGAGCACCCGCAAGGCCCTCAAGGCCCAGTTCCTCCTCGACGCCATCGCCGAGAAGGCCGAGGTCAAGGTCGAGCAGCCCGAGCTCATCGAGTACCTCGTGATGTCGGCCCAGCAGTACGGCATGGACCCCAACCAGTTCGCGCAGGCGATCGACCAGCAGGGTCAGGTGCCGGCCATGGTCGCCGAGGTCGCCCGCCGCAAGGCGCTCGCCACCGTGCTCGAGCAGGCCAAGGTCGTCGACACCGCCGGTGCCGAGATCGACCTCAGCGAGGTCACGGCGACCGACATGGTCTCCGAGCTGGCAGCCGACGACCACGAGGGTCACGACCACGACTGAGGCGCAAGCCAACCGCAGGCAAACGTGTGCCGCGCCCCGGATCCCGGGGCGCGGCATACGTCGTTTGCGGGATCTGTCGGGTGACGGTGCGCCCGACCCTTGTCTCCATGGACATGACCTCCTTCCACAAGCTGCGGTGGGCGGTGCAGGAGAACGCACACCGAGCGGACCCGCGCCACGCCGCGGCGCTGCAGGCGGCCCTGGAGAGGTCGCTGCGGGCGAGCCGGCTGTTCGCGGAGGTGGAGCTCGGGCGCACCGACGACCCGGACCAGATGGTCATCGGTGTCTGCCGCTGCGCCGACGACGTCGCCCCCTGGGAGGCCGGTGTCGGTGTCGAGCGGCTCTGGGGTGTCGTGGCGCTGGAGACCAAGTGGGAGGCGCACGCGGTCGGATGCACCGACAGCCTGATGGAGTTCGAGGGCGCCGTCACGATCGACGACTCGGGGCACTACATCACCGTGCACCTCGTTGCCGAGCCCGCGCCGGTCGCCGAGCCTGCGCCGGTCGCCGAGCCGGCCCCGGCCACAGCCGTGCAGGACGACCAGGCGGCCGGCTCTCCCGCGGTCGGCGCCACGATCGACGCCTGACGCCTGACGCCTGACGCCTGACGCCGGGCTCAGCCCTGCGCAGGTGCTGCGGTGGTCGTCCCGATGCGCAGGTCGCCGGCCTGCAGCTCGTCCTGCGGCCGCTCACCGTCGAGCAGACGGCGCAGCAGCTCCCCGAGCCGGCGCCCCTTCTGCTCACCGTGCTGGTCGATGGTCGTCAGGGTGCCCGGGAACCACGGCAGCTCGACACCGTCGAACCCGGTGACGCTGAGGTCCTCGGGCACCCGCAGTCCCAGCTCGTCCGCGGCACGGACCACGCCCATCGCGAGCAGGTCCGACTGTGCGACCACGGCTGTGGGGCGGTCGGCAGGGGGACGGTCGAGCAGCAGCCTGGCCGCGGCAGCACCCTGCTCCACGTCGGGCAGCGAGGTCTGCGCCATCAGCGACGAGTCGTCGAAGACGTCGAGGAACCCCAGCGCCCGGTCGCGGCTGTCGGCGAACTCGGCGTCGTCGAGCGCCGTGCGGGTCGCCAGCCCGGTGGGGCTGTCGTGGCGCAGCGGCATCATGAGGTGGGCGACGCGGCGGTGGCCGAGGTCCTTCAGGTGGCGGCTCACGGCGGCGCTGCCGCCCCGGTTGTCGAGCGCGAGCTGCACGACGCGCTCGTCGGCGGGGGAGCCGTCGCCGACCATGGGGATGCCGCGGGCGGCGAGGTGGTCGACGGCCGGGTTGTCGTCGGGCCCGCACAGCGAGAAGACCACCGCGTCCAGGGCCGTGCCGGCCAGCTGGGGGATCGCCTTCTCGGGTGAGCCGGCGTGCTGGGCGATGAGCAGCATCCCGGCGGGCACCTCGTCGAGCACCTGCGAGAGCCCGTCGAGGACGCTGACGGCGAACGGGTCGCGGAAGGCGTGCAGCAGGCGTCCTTCGACGATGACGCCCACGACGCCGGACCGGCCGTGGCGCAGCGACGAGGCGAGCGGGTCGGGCCCGGTGTAGCCCAGGCGCGCCGCAGCGGCCAGGACGCGCTCGACGGTGTCGGCGGCCACCGGCCCCTTGCCGCTGAAGGCGAGCGAGGCCGTCGAGGTGGAGACGCCCGCGGCCTCGGCGACAGCCCGCAGCGTGGCCCGGGGTTGACGGTCGGTGGTCATGCGCGACACACTATCGAAACGATTCGATCGAATCGATTCGACCGCTCGCCCTGAAAGCCCTTCGTGAACCACACCGCCTCCCTCGACCGCACCCGCGTCGTCGCCGCCCGCAACGCCGTCTTCGTCGTCTTCGCCCTCGCCGGCATCGCCTTTGCCTCGTTCGCCGCCCGCATCCCCGACGCCAAGGCGGCGCTCGGGCTCTCGGCCGGCCAGCTCGGGCTCACCCTCTTCGCCGCCTCGGCCGGCTCGCTCACGGCGCTCCCGTCGGCGGGGCGGGTGGCCGACCGCATTGGCGCCGCGCGCACCGTCGTGACCGGTGTCATCGTCTCCTTCGCCGGGCTGCTGGTGGTCGCCGCAGGCGTCGACCTGGTCGAGTCCCGCTGGGTCGTCGCGGCCGGCCTGTACTTCGTCGGCATCGGCGTCGGGCTGTGGGACGTCGCGATGAACCTCGAGGGCGCCGCCGTGGAGCGGCTGCTCGGCCGGACCGTCATGCCGCACTTCCACGCGGCGTTCTCCGGCGGCACGGTGCTGAGCGCGCTGGTCGGGGCGGGGATGTCGTGGGCCAAGGTGCCGCTGCTCGCGCACTTCGGCGGCGTGATCGTGGTCGCGTCCGTCGTCGCGGCGTGGGCCCTGCGCTCCTTCCTCCCACGTGCGGTCGAGGCAGAGGCCGAGCTCACCGAGGCGGAGGTGGCCCGGCCCGTGAAACCGCGCTCGGCCTGGCTGGAGCCCCGGACCCTGATGATCGGGCTCGTCGTGCTGGCGGCGGCCTTCACCGAGGGCACCGCCAACGACTGGATCTCCGTGGCCTTCTCCGAGGGCTACGACCTACCGCGCTGGGCCGGGGTGCTCGGCCTCGCCGCGTTCCTGTCCTTCATGACCGCCGGCCGCCTCCTCGGCACCCGGCTGCTCGACCGCTACGGGCGGGTGCCGGTGCTGCGAGTCACCTTCGTCATGGCGGCCGTGGGTTCGCTCATGGTGATCTTCGGCGGCACGGTGCTCGCCTACGTCGGTGCGGCCATCTGGGGTGTGGGCGCGTCCCTCGGCTTCCCCGTCGGCATCAGCGCCTCCGCCGACGACCCGGCGCGCGCCGCGGCGCGGATGTCGGTCGTCGCCACCATCGGCTACACCGCGTTCATCGCGGGGCCACCCCTGCTCGGCTTCCTCGGCGACCACTTCACCGTGCTCCGCTCGCTGATGGCGGTGACCGTCATGGTCGTGCTCGCGATGCTCGTCATCCCGCAGACCCGCGAGCTGCGGGGGGTCTCCACCGAGGCGGAGGCCAAGGTCTCCGCCTGACCACTCCCGAGCCGTCGCGCCCCCGGTCCCGTGCACGGGGAACCTGGGGCGCGCCCGTGCCGGCGTGCGTGCGGCAGGGGCTCGACGCCGTACCCGGCCTGTGCGCTCAGGGCGAACACGGCGTGGATCGGGGACTTACGCCCACCACGTCCGCGTTAGGGTCACTGCAAGCCAAGGACGCCAAGGGAAAAGAGACATGGTGAGCAGCGCCGAGACGCCACAGAGGATCGTCGGTGCGGGCGAGGGCCCGCAAGGCGGTCTGGACGACCACATCTACAACCGCCTCCTCAAGGAGCGGATCATCTTCCTCGGCTCGGACGTCCGCGACGACAACGCGAACGCGATCTGCGCGCAGCTGCTGCTGCTCGCCGCCGAGGACCCCAGCAAGGACATCTGGCTCTACATCAACAGCCCCGGTGGCTCCATCTCCGCGGGCATGGCGATCTACGACACGATGAACTGGATCCCCAACGACGTCGCGACCGTCGCGATGGGCATGGCTGCCTCCATGGGGCAGTTCCTGCTCTCGGCCGGCACGCACGGCAAGCGCTACGCCACGCCGCACGCCCGCGTCATGATGCACCAGCCCTCGGGCGGCATCGGCGGCACCGCCTCGGACATCAAGATCCAGGCCGAGCAGATGCTCTACGTCAAGAACCAGATGGCCGAGCTCATCGCCCAGCACACCGGTCAGACCAAGGAGCAGATCGAGCTCGACTCCGACCGTGACCGCTGGTTCAGCGCCGAGGAGGCCAAGGAGTACGGCTTCGTCGACCACGTGTTCAGCAGCGCCTCCCAGGCCGGCGGCCGCAGCGCAACCGACGACAACCCCGTCACCGGGGACAAGTGAGGACCTCGATGAACTACGACGTCAACCCCGCGATGCACGGCGGTCTCCACGTGCCCGGCCCCTCGAGCCGCTACATCCTGCCGCAGTTCGAGGAGCGCACCTCCTACGGCATGAAGCGCCTCGACCCCTACACCAAGCTGTTCGAGGACCGCATCATCTTCCTCGGGGTGCAGGTCGACGACGCGTCCGCCGACGACGTCATCGCCCAGCTGATCGTGCTCGAGTCCCAGGACCCCGACCGCGACATCCTGATGTACATCAACAGCCCCGGTGGCTCGTTCACGGCCATGACGGCCATCTACGACACCATGCAGTACATCCGCCCGGACGTGCAGACGTTCGTCATCGGGCAGGCCGCCTCGGCGGCCGCGGTGCTGCTGTCGGCAGGTGCGAAGGGCAAGCGGTTCGCCCTCCCGAACGCCCGGATCCTCATCCACCAGCCGGCGCTCGCCGGCGGTGACTACGGCCAGGCCTCCGACATCGAGATCCAGGCCAACGAGGTGCTGCGCATGCGCACCTGGCTCGAGGAGACCTGGGCGGGCCACACCGGCCGGACCATCGAGCAGGTCCGCAACGACATCGAGCGCGACAAGATCCTCTCCGCCGCGGAGGCCAAGGAGTACGGCCTCATCGACGAGGTGCTCGGCTCGCGCAAGGCCACGCTCGACGACTGACGCTGCGCGCCGTACGGCGCCGCGGCCCGATGCCGCCCGCTCACCGCCCCCGCACCGCGTGGGGCTCCGAGTGGGCGGCATCGTCGTGCCCGCCCGCGTCCCTGCCCCCGCGGGTGGCGGCCAGGCTCGTGGCCGTCACCACGGCGAGGATGCCGACGATCACGCCCAGGGAGGCGAGCGTGGGGACCTGGGGGGCCGACGGCCAGACGCCGTGCGCCCAGTGCAGGACGAGCTTGACGCCGATGAAGCCGAGGATGGCCGCGAGGCCGTAGCCGAGGTGGACGAGCCGCGACAGCGCACCCTCGAGCACGAAGTACAGGGCGCGCAGGCCGAGCAGCGCGAAGGCGTTGGTGGCGAACACGAGGTAGGGGTCGCCGGTGATGCCGTAGACCGCAGGCACCGAGTCGACCGCGAAGACGATGTCCGTGGCGAGGATGGCGACGGTGACCAGCGCGAGCGGGGTGAGGGCGCGGCGCCCAGCGTGGCGGTCGGGGCGCCGTACGGTCATGGCGGTCGAGTGGTAGCCGTCCTCGACGGGCATGACCCTGGACAGCAGCCGGACGCTGCGCATCCGGGACACGTCGATGGTGTGGTCCTGGCCGGACAGGGCGTCCTTGAGCAACTTGACGCCGGTGACCAGGAGCACGGCCCCGAACAGCAGGAACGTCCAGTCGAACGTCTGCAGCATCTGGGCGCCGAGGGCGATGAAGACCCCGCGCAGCGCCAGCGCCCCGACCACGCCGATGAGCAGCACGCGCTGCTGGAGCTCGCGGGGCACCGCGAACGCCGCCAGTAGCAGCATGAACACGAACAGGTTGTCGACCGACAGCGACTTCTCGACGAGGTAGCCGGTGTAGTACTCGACGCCGATCGTCCCGCCGTGCTGGGACCACAGGTAGCCGCCGAAGGCGACGGGCAGGGCGATGTAGAAGGCCGACCAGCCGACGGCCTCCTTCATGGAGACCTCGTGGGGCCGGCGGGTGAGCAGGAAGTCGAGCAGCACGAGCAGCAGGACGCCCGCGATGCTGACCGCCCACAGCGTGGGGGTGCCGATCGAGTCGCCTGCGGCGGGGTCGGCTGCGGCGGTGACGAGGGTGTGGGGGAGCTGGGGAAGTCCAGGTGTCATTGGGGGTTCCTCGGGCGGGTCGAGCCGTCCGAGGTCTCCTTCACCGCACCGGTGGGGCGCGGCGCCGTCCGGGAGCACCATGGGGTGCTCGTACTGACCGGACCGGCTCTGGGAAGTACTCCCCTCGTGGTGGACAGGGTACCGGCGCGCGGCGCCACCCACCAACTTCAGCGACCTGCCGCAAGGGGCAGTCCGTGGGTTGGCGGCAGTTGTCCGCCCTCAGCGGACAAGGCTGACTGGGACCCGACTCGGCGGTTTCAATGGAGCGTAGGAGGCCCTCGGCGCTGTAGCGTCGGGGCCGGTGCTGCTCGGCCTGGGCAGCATGCGAACGGAACGGACCGGAGGACGCCAGTGGCACGCATGGGAGAGAGCGGCGACCTGCTGAAGTGCTCGTTCTGTGGCAAGAGCCAGAAGCAGGTCAAGAAGCTGATCGCGGGTCCGGGTGTCTACATCTGTGACGAGTGCATCGACCTGTGCAACGAGATCATCGAGGAGGAGCTCGCCGAGTCCTCCGAGCTGGGCCTGGACGAGCTGCCCAAGCCCCGCGAGATCTTCGACTTCCTCCAGAACTACGTCGTGGGGCAGGACGTCGCGAAGAAGGCGCTCGCCGTCGCGGTCTACAACCACTACAAGCGGATCCAGGCCGGCGAGGCGACCGCGAAGAAGGACGTCGAGTCCGTCGACATCGCGAAGTCCAACATCCTGCTCATCGGCCCGACCGGCTGCGGCAAGACCTACCTGGCGCAGACGCTCGCGCGCATGCTCAACGTGCCCTTCGCCATCGCCGACGCGACGGCCCTGACCGAGGCCGGCTACGTCGGCGAGGACGTCGAGAACATCCTCCTCAAGCTCATCCAGGCCGCCGACTACGACGTCAAGAAGGCCGAGACGGGCATCATCTACATCGACGAGGTCGACAAGATCGCCCGCAAGTCCGAGAACCCCTCGATCACCCGTGACGTGTCCGGTGAGGGAGTGCAGCAGGCGCTGCTGAAGATCCTCGAGGGCACGACCGCGTCGGTCCCGCCGCAGGGCGGTCGCAAGCACCCGCACCAGGAGTTCATCCAGATCGACACCACCAACGTGCTGTTCATCGTCGGTGGCGCGTTCGCCGGCCTCGAGAAGCTCGTCGAGTCGCGCAACGGCAAGAAGGGCCTGGGCTTCGGCTCCGAGCTGCACACGCCGAAGGACCTGGCCGACTCCATCGGCGAGGTGATGCCCGAGGACCTGATGAAGTTCGGGCTCATCCCCGAGTTCATCGGTCGCCTGCCGGTCATCACCACGGTCAGCCCGCTCGACCAGTCGGCGCTGGTGACCATCCTGTCCGAGCCGCGCAACGCCCTGGTCAAGCAGTACAAGAAGATGTTCGAGATCGACGGCGTCGAGCTCGAGTTCACCGACGACGCGCTGCAGGCCATCGCCGACTCGGCCCTCAAGCGCGGCACGGGCGCCCGTGGCCTCCGCGCGATCATGGAGGAGGTGCTCCTGCCGGTGATGTTCGACGTCCCCAGCGACGACGGCATCTCCCGCGTCGTGGTCACCAAGGAGGTCGTCCAGGACAACGTCCTGCCGACGATCGTGCGCCGCGACGAGGAGCCCAAGCGCACGCGCAAGCGCTCCGCCTGACCCCACCGACACCCGTGAGGGGCCGCCCGGACGTCCGGGCGGCCCCTCACGCGTCGGAGGAGCGGGACGGCGCGTGACCTGCGGTCGACGGGACGGCCGCGTCAACCCCGGTCGTCGTCGCGCGCCAGGAGGTGCACGGCCAGGGCGAGCACCGCGGCTGCGGCGATGGCGGCATACGTGAGGCCGACCTCGCCGGGCACGCGCTGCTCCCCGGCGACCAGCGCCAGCGTCCACACCGGGAGCGTGAGGCCGGCGACGACGGCGCCCCGGCGGGCCCACCGGCGCAGCGTCGCGCGGGGGAGCGG
>NZ_JBFRFA010000029.1:0-47912 GCF_052114585.1 Pedococcus sp. 2YAF34 | reverse complement strand
GAAGATCACGATGCCGTCCGGCAAGGCGATCGAGGACCCGGCGATCAAGCCCTACCTGTCGCAGTACGCCGGCCAGGAGCTGACCACCGGCGCCCAGGCCAAGGCCTACGCCGACCACTACATCCTGGTCCACATGAACAAGGCCAGCGCCGGCAAGACCTACGAAGAGGTCAGCGGCGAGTTCATGGCGATGTCGCAGGACAAGACGGCCGACCCCGCCACCGTCGCCGAGCTCGGCCAGCTGCGCCAGACCCTGTTCATGGGCAACACCCTGCGGGGCCTGCTCCTGAACGCCTACGCCTTCGGCACCATGGGCGTCATCGCCTGGTGGGGCGCCGTCGCGGCCTTCGTCGGCTCGGGCCTGATGTTCCTGCTCGGCTTCCTCGGGATCTGGCACCGTCGCACCGTGCCGGTCGAGGAGGAGGTCCGCCTCGGAGCCGGCCGCGTAGCCGCTCCTGCTCCCGCTGTCGGCTGACACAGCCAGCACCCGCGGACGCAGCAACCCCCGACCCCCTGTCGGGGGCTTCGCTGTGCCACGACCCACAAGAGCCCTGAGCCCGCCACAAGGCCGGGGCGTCGACGAGACCGACGCCTTCAAGCTGCACTCCGGTGCCCGCAGGACGCCAACCACCAGTGCAGCGCCCTGACTGGACCAAGCAGTCCTCAGCGGGACGTCAACGAGTTCCCCGAGATTGACAACCTCGGCAGGCGGCGATAGGGCAAGAGGTCCCTAGCGGTGACACCCCGACGGGCTCAGGCTCAATTGCGGGTGATTGGCGGGAAGGGCGCCGCGCCCCAGAGGCGCCGCGAGCCCCTGATCGTGGCAAAGCGGCGGGCGTCAGGATGTGTAGCTCAACTCGTGGGCCGCACGCTTGGCGCCCGTCGTGCCGCCTTCTGCTGTGAGGAAGCGCCCCGCACAGTCGCCGTCGGTGCTGGGGCGCTTCCATTCGACCTGACGTCCACCAGCCCCCGGACGGTCGGGAGGCGGCGTTACCCTGCGTGAGGTCAGCCTCGAGGTCGAATGCAGACAAGGTACTCCGCGCGTGGGCGAGTTGGATAGGAGCGGGCCCTCCACAGAAGAGGCTCCTCAGCATGAATGCCCCAGCCCACGAGGGGTACGAGACTGGCAGGTCGCCCCTCGGAGACTTCAACAGCGCAGGTTGAGCGGGGGGCGACCGCCCTTGCAGCGTAAGTCCGGCTCCCGAAATGCGCGAGCGTGAGGTCACAACGAGAGCGCCCCCACCTGGAGGCCGTTGGGTGGGGGCGCGACTGCGACCGTGGTCGACGTTCCCCTGGAGGATCGTGAGTCCCCAGCGTCGCTTCGGCCGTCGCGCAGCGGGGACGGCCGAGGGGGGCAGCGTCGCCCGCTGCGCGACGCCCCCACGGTATGCCCGAGCATCGAGAGCGCACTTCCACCCATATGCGTACGTGACATCCCGCCGACGCCGCACCGGAGATGAGCAACCGGAAGGCCCCCACCACTCGGACGGGGTGTCCGGGGCCTACCTGAACCGCACGGTGGGCAACATCGCGAATACCGTTGACGTGACCCTCGGCGGCAAGCCCAACGACACCCACTTCTTCAACGGGGTCGCCGACGAGGTATCCATCAGCATCGGCTGAGCCCGCCTTACCGACGGTCAGGCGGTGCTCCGCATGCGGTTGTCTGATGACTCAGGGCGCTGCGGGCTCATTGAGGGGGTGTCGCCAACCTCACCCACCTCGCAGGCGATTCGGCAACTCAGGTCAGGGCGGCGGGACGGGGCCATCACGTCGTTGTCGTCGGCGTGACTTTGCGTGCGTCACGGCAACTCCTCAGCGTGGCGTCGTCCACCTCCGGGCGTTGCGCGTCCAGGCCTCACCGAAGGATGACCAAGTTCGGCACATCACGGGTGCTGCAAAGCTGCATGAGCTTCTGGTCATCAATCGCAGTAATGGGTCGCCACATCGCGTCAGCGCGCCCCACGCTCGGAAGGGGCTGTGCGAGGCTATGGAATGAGACCGACGCGCCTGGCCCGAGGTCAGCGAATATGTCTCCGTCTCCAAACTCCTGAGGCGGGTTCGCGAAGTCTCCGAACAGACGGACATGTCCACCGTCGGAGGACCAGACGTCCACTGTCGGGACCCCGGTGACGTGTACGGGAATGCCGGTGTCGTTGACAACGCTCCCAGAGAGCGTCACCTGGCCTCTCGAGTAACTGACATGCGCGTAGGCGACTACCGAGCCCTGGCAGTCGGCAACTGTATAACCGCTTGCTGAGGGTGATGGTGATGGTGACGGTCTGGGCGACGAGGTAGGCCGCGGCATCGGCGTCGAACGCGGCGTTGGCGATGTCGACGCGGCTGCCCGGGTGGCTCCTGTCCGTCTGGCATACGCGCTGGAACTGCTGGGCGGGTTCTTGAGGCTGCCTTGGTCTTCCGACGACCTTGCAGTGGACCTCGTCGAGGGAGTGGAGTGAAGCACTCGCGCTGGTGATGGCGTCGCGCTCCTCATCGTCGACGTCGCCGTGATGCGCCAATTCTTCGATTGTGCGGCTGCAGACGCGGCAGCCGCCGAGGAGGTGGCGGGTACCGAGGAACTGGCGCGGATTGCGGTTGTGTTGTCTGCAGGCCCAGCACATGCCACCAACACGACGACGCCGCTGACGCCGAGAACCCGGACGACGGTGTCCCAGCGTAGCTGGGCTGCTTGGCGCTGTGACGTCATGACCTCGTTGTAGCGCGAAAGCGCTAGCACCACGCCCAACTTGCCAGATCTCAGCGCTTTCAGCCCAGCGCCTGATCCGATCAATGGACTCAGTAGCTACCACGCCACACAGAGTTTGGTCACGACCCGGGGGGATCGATCCGGGGGGGGATAACCGACCCGCGCCCCGGGTCGCAACAACCCCCTCATGCCCAGCGCCCGGGCACGCCAAACGTCGAGTCGCGCCCCGTGGCACACGCTTCCAGGCCCGAGGACCGGCGACTTGCAGCGAGAGTTGCTTGCGGCTGGTATCGGACCCGGTATCCGATGCTGTCCCTTCTACGTGCAACGACGCCCCGCGCTCTAACGTCGATCTAACGGCAGGATTGGAAGTTCGACCGCCTGGATGGGTCAACCGCTGCCCCGACGCGCTCGTGCCTCATGGGGTGCCCGGAGAACTAGCTACATGTCGTAATCAACGACCCGTGGGTCCATATGCGTCGTGAGGAACTGGAACCACTCACTGTCCTCGAGCGACCCTGAGTTACCGTCCCACTCATATGTCTCGATCTGGACCGACCAGCTCCACTCGGCAGGTGTGGCCTCGCCAGGGATCCACTCGAACTCATCGCAGTCCTCACAGTCCTCACAGCCGTGGTCGAGGCATCCGCCGGGATGACCCTGCGCGACATACCCATCCGTAGTTAGGTATGCCCGTGGCGGCCACACGATGTCGTAAGTCTGGTTCGGTTCGAGGAACCGGCCCCACTTCTTTGTAAATCCGGCAAGGACGAGGATTCTGTGGGCCTCGGTCCAGTCCATGTCCGGTTGAACAGCGGAGTCCTCGGGGGGCATGTAGCCGCTCCAGCCGCCCGCCCCCACGTGGCTGTAGTCACCACGACTCCTCTTGTGCAAGGTTGGAATCGGGAAGCCGTCAGGCAGTGACTCGTCCAGGACGTGCCAAGTGATGAGCCAGCCGTGTTCATCCCGGTCGTTGGGGGTGTCGGTCACGGGTGATGCTCCGCAGAGTTGTCGGCCGGCTGGTGTGCGGAAATCACTGCAGAGCATGGCAGGCGCTTCGCGTACGGCAGTCGAGCGCGGTGACGCATGGATGTCACCCGGCCCCGAAGTAGCGAGTGAAGAACTCCGTGAGCTTGTCGAGTACCCGTTGCTTCTTGGTGCCATGGTCACCGCCGGGAGAAAAGCGTGAAGCAGGCGGAATGATCCGGGTGATCGCGGTGCCAGTCGTCGGCACGGCGCCGTCGCGAAAGGCGTTGGCGACGAAGGTCTTGGTCTCGTCGGCCTTCAGCGACTCCTCGGCGATGAGGGCGTCGAGCTCGGCGTCGCGCTTGGCGGCGACGAAGATCCTCCAGTCCGCGGCGGTGTCGCCGGCGACCGAGACCGAGTCGACGAACTGAAGGATCAGGTCTTTCTTATTACGCAGACTAGGACTGGAGTCGACCGCGCGCTGGATCGTCCTGAGCGCGTCCATCTCCCGGTCGGAGTTGCCGATCGAGTCTCGGAATGCCTGGATGAGGGTGAGGATGTAGTCGACGTTGACCTCGACCTGCTTGATGAGCTCAATCTCGAAGACGACGTCGTCGTTGATCGACTCCTTCTCGGCGTCTTCGGCTCCGCGCCACTCGGCGTACAGGTTCAGGTAGACGCTCTGGAAGTCCTGGAACTCCCGTGGGCTGATCCGCTCATGCCCAGCGAAGTCATCGAAGGAGGTGAGGATGTTGCGAAGCCGCAGGATCGCACCGAAGAGCGCGATGAAGGCCTTCTGGTTCGCCTCACCGACGTACGGCGCGTCGTCGAGGGGAAATCGTTGAAGCAGCTCAGCGACCTGCTTTTCGTACTCCCCGTAGTAGTCGGCATAGGGCTTGAGGATGACGACGCCGCGCGCGTCCTTGTTGCCGAACAGCGCGAGGGCGTCGTTGGTCACCTTCTCCAGATCGCGGAAGGAGACGATCGTGCCGTAGGTCTTGGCCGAGTTGAGGATGCGATTGGTCCGCGAGTAGGCCTGGATCAGGCCGTGGGAACGCAGGTTCTTATCGACCCAGAGCGTGTTCAGCGTGGTCGCGTCGAACCCGGTGAGGAACATGTTGACGACGATCACCATGTCTAGCTCCCGGTTCTTGAGCCGGAGCGAGAGGTCCTTGTAGTAGTTCTGGAACTTGTCGGCCGAGGTGTCGAACGACGTTCCGAAAGCGCTGTTGTAGTCCTTGATTGCCGACTCGAGGAAGTCGCGCGAATTGACGTCGAGGGCTCCGGTCTCGAAGTCCTCCTCACCCAGGATGCCGTCGCCCTCGTCCTCGTTTGCCGCGAAGCTGTAGATGAGGCCGACCTTGAGCCGCTGTGCCGCCGGTAGGTCAGCCTGTTGCTTGCGGAACTCCTCGTAGTAGAGCTTCGCAGCAGTGATCGATGCGGTGGCGAAAATCGAGTTGAACCCGGCGACGCGCCTTTCCCCCAATGCGTACGTCGAATTGCGCCTGGTCTTCTGGTCGAAGTGCTCCCGGATGTAAGCCACGACCTGGCTGAGCCGCTGGGGTGCGAGTAGCGCTCGCTCGGTGTCGATCGCGGCGACCTGTTTGTCTGTGAGACCGTCTGGCACCTTGATCGTGTTGACGTAGTCGACGCGGAAGGGCAAGACGTTCTGGTCGTTGATCGCGTCGACGATCGTGTACGTGTGCAACCGGTCCCCGAATGCC
The DNA here is from genome assembly GCF_052114585.1 of Pedococcus sp. 2YAF34. Classification (NCBI taxonomy): domain Bacteria; kingdom Bacillati; phylum Actinomycetota; class Actinomycetes; order Micrococcales; family Intrasporangiaceae; genus Pedococcus; species Pedococcus sp. 2YAF34. Next base: position 42,515 of record NZ_JBFRFA010000029.1, on the reverse strand, counting down.
TGCTCAGTGGTGCGTAGATCCAGGTTGCCCGACGTGCCCGCGTTCTCCGCGAAGATCGGCGTCCCGGTGAAGCCGAACAGGTGGAAGTCTTTGAACGCGTTGGTGATGGCGGTGTGCATGTCACCGAACTGGCTGCGGTGGCACTCGTCGAAGATCAGCACCATGTGTCCGCCGTAGATCTCGTGGCCCTTGTTGCTCGCGATGAACCGGGCGAGCTTCTGGATCGTGGTGACCACGATGCGCGCGGACGGCTTCTCCAGCTGGCGCTTTAGCTCTGCGGTGTTCTTCGAGCCGTTGACCGAGTCCTTCTCGAAGCGGTTGTACTCCCGCATGGTCTGGTAGTCGAGGTCTTTGCGGTCGACCACGAAGACGACCTTCTCGACGTGCGTCAGCTTCGAGGCGAGCTGGGCTGCCTTGAAGCTGGTCAGCGTCTTGCCCGAGCCAGTCGTGTGCCAGATGTAGCCCCCGGCCGCGACCGTGCCTGTCTTCTTGTAGTTGGTGTACGTCTCGATCCGCTGGAGGATCCTCTCCACGGCGACGATCTGGTATGGCCGCATCACCAGGAGCTTGCGGTCGACGTCGAAGACGCAGTACTTCGTCAGCACGTTCAGCAGCGTGTGCTTGGCGAAGAAGGTGGTCGTAAAGTCGGTCAGTCTGGTGATGGGCTTGTTCGACGCGTCGGCCCACCACGAGGTGAACTCGAACGAGTTGGAGGTGCGACGCTTCGCCGGCCGGGCGCCGCTCAGTTCCGCGTGGGCGGACGCGGCCGTGGTGTTCGAGTAGTACTTCGTGAGTGTGCCGTTGCTGATGACGAAGAGTTGGACGTAGTTGAACAGGCCCGAGTCGGCCCAGAAGCTGTCGCGCTGGTAGCGGTTGATCTGGTTGAACGCCTCGCGGATGTCGACACCGCGGCGCTTGAGCTCGATGTGCACCATGGGCAGTCCGTTGACCAAGATCGTCACGTCGTAGCGGTTCTTGTAGGCGCCTGCGACCTCGTACTGGTTGATCACCTGAAGGCGGTTGTTGTGGATGTTCAGCTTGTCGATCAGGTAGATGTTCTTGCTCGTGCCGTCGTCTCGTTTGAGGACCTGGACATGGTCCTCCTGGATCCGGGCGGTCTTCTCGACGATGCCCTCGTTCGCGCCTGCGATGACCTCGAAGAACCGCTTCCACTCCGCGTCGGTGAACTCGATCTTGTTCAGAGCTTCGAGCTGCTTGCGCAGGTTCGCGAGGAGCGCTTCGTTGCTGGTGATCGGGAGCCGCTCGTAAGCCTGCCCCTGGAGCTGCTTGATGAGTACAGCCTCTAGCTCGGCCTCGGACTGATAGGAAGCCTTCGCCGGAGGGCCGGTCGCCGCTGGCACGTACTCTGCAACGACGGTGCTCTCATCGCTTACCAAGATCGTCTCGAAGTGCGCCGCCGTTCCCGGCTCGCCCAGTTCGTCGAAATTCACGCAGTCAGCTCCTCGAAGGTCAGCAGCCTGTCGCAGTAGTACTGGTACTGCGTCTGGCGCGCGGCCTGCTCTTCGCGGATGACAGCCTCGAGACTTCTCACGGCACCCAGGGCGCGGGCTGCCCTCCGCTGCACCTCCATTGGCGGAAGATCGATCTCGAAAGCCTCGAACTGCTGTTCCTTCCAACGTCGCCGACTTTTCATCGTGCCGCGCTCCGTGCCAGTGGTCTCGGCCTCGATTCGCTTCAACGAGTATTCGTCCAACAGATAAAGCATCAACCACTGCGGAAGAACGCGCGACCGATCGAGGTCGTAAACGGGGAACTCGTTCGAAACAACTCCGCCGCTCAGGTCATCGGAGATCAAGGCGAAGGAACCTTCGGTTACGAACATGCGGTTGTAAATCAATTGGCCGGGCTTCACTCTGTACAGGGTGGTGCCCTTTATTGAACTGCCCACCCTGGGGGCGCGAGCGAACGCTCCTTCGCCGTACCACCTCACACCGAGATTGGTGTAGGTGAGGTCGGGCTTAACTCGGAGGGGTTCAACGGACTGCGTTGCGATGTCACCAAGACGAACGCGTTCAACTCCGGAGCGGGAAGTGGTCCCATGGCCGGCGGTCACAATCAGTCTTCTGGCGAGTTCCATTCGCTGCGCCCTACGAATCTCGCGCTCAGCGGAGAGGATCGCGTCCAGTTCTGTGAAGTGCTGCAAAATGCGAACGATTTCGCGCTGGATCGCCAGCGGGGGCACGGGGATTTTCACCCGAGCAATGTCAGAGATCTTAATGTCCTTGACCTTGGTGCCCGTGACGAACTTTCGCTTCTGCACCTCGAACTGCTCGGTCTGGAAGTAGTAGGCCGCGTAGATCGGGTCCAGCGTGTGCTTGAAGACGCACGAGTGCCCGCCGATGGCGATCGGGCCGTCCCCGAGCCAGGCGACCGCCGTACAGACATCCTCAATGTTCTCGCTGGTCGTAGTTATGACGAGATCGCCAGTCTCGGCCTGCTTCAGTCGAGCGGCCAACTCAGGTGAGATGAAGGACTTCGTGACGCAGGTCGACGTGCCGTAGAAGGTGTAGATCTGTCCGTAGTGGATGCACGGGAACCCGTCGTCTACGAAGTCCTTCTTCTGGAGGCCACTGCCGCGCACGAACGTGCCGACCTCGCCAAGTTCCTTGCACGGCACTCCCGCTGGGCAGAGCTCGGCGACCAGCTCGTCGATCCTGCTCATTCGATCGGCTCAGCAACGAGCGCCAGCAGTTCGTCGGTCTGCATCTTTTGGGCAGGATCGGCCTTGCCGTCGATGAACTGGAGTCCCTCCTCGGTAAGGACGTTGACCGGGTCCTTCCCGGCATGCTCTGAGTCCGCGCCCCACTTGAATCCCTCGGCGATGCGGCCGTCATAAGTCATCACCCGGTAGGCATGCTTGCACTCGGTGCACTTCGACACGTGGTTGGCGAGCGGCTGCGACGCCGTGCCGACGATCTCGGCCAGGTAGTAGTACCCGGTCCAACGTCCGGCCGGGAGGACGTCGAGGATCTGGTGGAGCAGGCTCCAGTCGAAGCCCCGACCGACCGAGACTTGGGTGCGGTACGCGTCGACCACTTCCTCGGGCAACTGCGGTCGCGGCCACAGCTGCACCGCCTTCGCCGCCAGCCTTTCCGCTCGCTCCTCGATCAACACGGCGTTCCACGAGTCAAGCTTCCCGAGGCCCTGATTCAGCAACAGAGGGCTCATCTTGAAGCCGCCGTCCATGTCGCGCTTGTCCGGGAAGTCCCTGTCGGAGTACTCCGGGTTGTATCCGGTGAGCGTCAGGTTGCCCAGCGTATGCAGCAGTCGCTGGTGGTCGTCGCGCCAGTTCTCGCCTAGCGCGCTCCTCCACCACGGCGACAGGTTCTCGTTCTGGGGCATGATGTGCTCGACGGTGAAACCCTGCGTCTGGACTTCCTCCTTCCGGCGCTTCAGTCCGCTCCCCGTCTCGAGATGGTTCTCCATCTCATGGAGGAAGTAACTTTTGCGGCCGAGGTTGTAGAGGTTGCCAGTGCGGAGTGCCTCGGCGAATTGCTCATCGGAGGGAAATTCCTGACTGCCGCCGTACGCGAGCAGCCGTCCGATGACCTCGTCCGTGATCGGTGCGTCGCTTGTGACGACCGCCAGTGCCGCGAAGGTTTTGTTGAGCACGTTGGTCGGGATGCGGCAGATGCTGCGCCGCAGTAGGTATGTCCTCACCGCCTGCAAGATCGAGATGAAGTCGACGCGTGACAGTGCGCCTTCGCCCTTCTGATACTCGGAGTAGAGCCGCAGGCCAAGGGGGTAGAAGATGGTGTCCTGGAGCTGCCGTAGCTCTCCAAACAGGCGCCGGAGCTGGGCGTTTGGCTCGGTTCCCAGGACCATGTGAGCGAACCACATTGCGTGTTCGCGCAGCTCGGCCGCTTCGCTTGCTCGCCAGTCCGAATCAAGGGATCGCGTGTACGACTTGAATGCCTCGTAGATGTCCCCGAGTCGTGGGACTGCCCCAGTCTTCAGCGTGAGGTAGCTCCGGACGAACTCGCCGAACCACCATTCGTCATCACCCGTGAACAACTCCTCCATTGGCCGCCAGTACGCCTCGTAGAGCTGTCGTTGAGCTTCCTGTTCCAAGTCCATAAGGACGTAATTCCGAACGAGGTCGTTCTGCTCGAGCGGCTTGCCGGTGGCGTTCATTGACTCAAAGACCAGCTGCGGGTCGTCAACTCCTCGTGCCAGCTCGATGTCCACCACCTCGAGCTTGGTTAGGCCAGTGCAGACGTCCTCCAGGCCGACAGCGGGATCCTTGAGTCTGTCGGCGAAGAACTCGTAGGTGTCGCGGATGCGCGAACGCCCGGGGGCCAGCGGAGTACCCTTGATCAGGGCTTTCATGGTCTCGTTGTCAGCCTTCGAAAGCACGAGTTTGAAGAACCGCTCGCCCTCCTTCAGCGGATTGGTGAGGTAGTTCGCGCGGATCTCCTGGGACGTGAATCCGTCGGCCGGTTCGCGCTTGTCTTCGGGAAGGGTTTCCAAGTGCTCGGCGAGCGCAAGCAAGAGGAGGCTGACTGTGGTGACTCGCTGCTGGCCATCGATCAGTAGATCCGGCTCGGTCGATGTCCGGGTGCCCTGACCCTTGCCGATGTAGACGATCGAGCCGGTGAAGTGATTAGCCATCGCGCTGCTCGTGCCGGCCCGGAGGACGTCCTCCCATAGCCGCCGTACGTCGGAGGGGCGCCACGAGTACACCCGCTGGTAGATCGGCACCACGAACTGGCGTCCACCGATGCCCAGCGCGTCCAGCAGTTTCGCCGGGTTGGCCTGCATCACATCCTCCCTTCCAAGTCCGCGACGATGGCGTCGATCTCGGCGCGCAGCTTGGCTTGCCGGGCGACAATCCCGGCGATCTCGGCGTTGAGCTCCTTGATGTCGACAGCGACGCGGGTGTCCTCTGCTTCGACGTACGAGCTAACTGCGATGTTGTATTTGTTGGCCGCGATGTCGGCGTTGTCGACGAGCGTCGCGAAGTGCGTGATGTCCTCGCGAGCGGTGAAAGCGTCGAGGACCTTCTGCTGGTGGTCGACAGTGAAGTTGTTCTTATTGCCCTGACGGACGAACTCGGCGGACGCGTCGATGAACAGCGTCTTGTTGTCGGCCTTCGATTTCTTCAACACGATGATGCAGGTTGCGATCGTCGTACCGAAGAACAGGTCCGGCGGCAGCTGGATGACGGTGTCGACGAAATTGTTATCGATGAGGTACTTGCGAATCGTCTGCTCGGCGCCGCCGCGATAGAGCACGCCAGGGAACTCGACGATTGCCGCAGTGCCGTTCACTGCGAGCCACGACAGCATGTGCATCGTGAAGGCGAGGTCGGCCTTGCTCTTCGGCGCCAGGATGCCGGCCGGGGCGTACCGCGGATCGTTGATCAGCAGCGGGTTCGCGTCGCCCTCCCACCTGGTGGAGTAGGGCGGGTTGGAGACGATCGCCTCGAAGGGCTCGTCGTCCCAGTGGGCGGGGTCGATCAGCGTGTCGCCGTGGGCGATGTCGAAGTGCTCGAAGTTCACGTCGTGCAGGAACATGTTGATCCGGCACAGGTTGTAGGTGGTGAGGTTGATCTCCTGACCGAAGAACCCCTGCCGGACCCCACCAGGAAGCACCTTCGCGAACTTAAGCAGCAGGGAGCCGGAGCCGCAGGCAGGGTCATAGACCTTGTTGACTTCGGTCTTGCCGACAACGGTGATCCGGGCGAGGAGTTCCGAGACCTCCTGAGGCGTGTAGTACTCACCGCCCGACTTGCCGGCGCTGGAGGCGTACATTCCCATGAGGTACTCGTACGCGTCACCGAAGGCGTCGATGGTGTTCTCGCTGAAACCACCATTCCCGAGATTCAGGTCACCGATCGCGTCGAGCAGTCTTACGAGCTTCTCGTTGCGCTTAGCGACGGTGGGACCGAGCTTGGAGCTGTTGACATCGAGGTCGTCGAAGAGACCCTTGATGTCATCCTCCGACTCGGTGCCGATCGCGGATCCCTCTATGTTTCCGAAAGCCCTCGACAGGGTCTCGTTGAGGTTCGCGTCGTGCCGCGCCTTGGCGCGGACGTTTGCGAAGAGGTCTTGGGGAAGGATGTAAAAACCCTTCTCCTTGATCGTCTCCTCACGGCCGAACTCTGCCTCCGCGCTGGAGAGATGGCGATAGTCGAAGTCGGGGTTCCCGGCACTGCGCTCGGCCTCGTTGAGGTAGCCAGTCAGGTTCTCAGAGATGAACCGGTAGAACAGGATTCCCAGCACGTAACTCTTGAAGTCCCAGCCGTCGACACTCCCGCGTAGGTCGTTCGCGATCTTCCAGATCGTCTTGTGAAGCTCGGAGCGCTCGGCTTCCTTGGTCATCTGCGACACGGGTGCAACACATCCTCTTGCTTGGGCACGTCAGGGCAGTCTGTCAAGGTCCTACGACAGTGGCCGAAACGCCACGCGGCCGAGGCGGGCAGTCTGTCGACGACCGATCGTGCTTGGCTCGGTGGGCAACCGACCCCCAGGCTCCACGAGCGACTCTGGGGTGAGGGAGGGCGCTAACGGATGCAGCATTCGCTGAAGCCGCGGTGACCGGGGTCTTGTACACGCCTCTCCGCGGCCACCAGCGGCGAGACCGCGCTGGCGCCGTGGCGGTAATGCCAGTTCAGGCCGTCCTCGTCTTCAATTACTGGAGCGCTGAGTCTGGAGAAGCCTTGAGGAATAGAGATGGCGGCATTGATATTGAACCGAATGTGTCGATCGTGCGGTAACAGAGAACCCCTTTGCCTCCACGGTCCCACGACTATTTTGACCTGCTCCAATCGGCGCCACGGGCGGTTGCCTCCCGCCCGGCGCAGAGTGTCAGCGAGCTCGCCGGCACTCACTTGGCGAGGTGGTGCCATTCGAGAGCGGTCGGCAGGCGCCTCATCATCGGCGAGCAAGACAACGCGTGACCCAGGCAGCATGGTGGCGTCTAGTTTCTCTGCCAGCCATTGCACGTGCTCAGGCTGAGCCGGGCGTCGTCCGGTGTCTTGCTGTACCAGCTGGCGGAAGAGGTACCGGTCAAGTACCACTACCTCGTTGGAGAGGCGAGCCATCGGTTCCAGCACCTCGCGCCAGAACTGTTCCCTCGCTGCGCCTTGTTCGTGGTTAGCGCGCTCCGCGAGCGCTTGGAAATTTTCAATCGTTTCGCTCCGCCGCGCCGCCCGACCGGTGGCCAACTCGAGGGCCGACGGACGGTCTGACAGTCGGTTGGGTGGCTCGGCTATGCCGTACTGCTGAGCCCGGTTTCCGTCCACCACAATCACGTCTGCCTGGTCGGTCCACAGTTGGCGCATCTGGGCAAGCTCTGCGATCTCATACAGCGGCACCTCGCACGGTGGTTGCCGCCGCACCAGTCGTCGGGAGCTGGCCAAGGTCGACATGACCACCTCCCAGCGCTTGCGTACCGCCGGCGGTTGCGAACGGATCTGGTCGAGCAAAGCAGTGCCGTCCGCGCCAGTACCGAGCACGAGCGCTCCATGTGACTGCATGGCCTTAAGGAGCAGTTCGTGTAGAGCCTCTGTGGCCTCGATATCTTCCCCGACAGAGAGGTCGTTCAAGCTTCCAGGGCTGAGGGCGATGCGGGCAATCACGGCGACTCTCCGAAGATCTCCTCCAGGCGCTCTTCAAAGAAGCCCTGCGGCCAGGTGTCGATGAACTCGCCCCGCGAGTCCAGCCTCAGTTCCGAGCACCGCGCGGACGGGGCGCCCTCAGGCTGGTCGACGTAAAGAACCTTCAGGCGATCGGCATCCAGGACACCTTCCCGGATGCGCCTTTGCAAGCGCAGCAGGAGGTGCTCACTGTGGGTCTCCACCAAGAACTGATTCGCGCGCCCTTCTGGATGGGTTGACTCCACGAGGAGGTCGGCAAACTCCGCCTGCAAGGCGGGGTGCAAATGGATCTCTGGCTGTTCTACGCAGACGACGGCGCTCTCATTGGCCAACGCTTGCACGACGATGGGAAGGACCTGACTGACCCCGAACCCGACATCGGCTGGGCTCACATCAATGCCAGAACGCGCATCCGTGAGGACGATAGCGACCAGGTCGCCAACGGCATGCTCCGCGCCCAAGGCGTTCACAGGGACGATACGGAGCGTGTAAGGGATGCCCATTCGGGCTAGCCACGCGTTTACCCGTTCCACCTCCGAGGAGTTGTCGAACAGGTACATCGCGAGACCGCTGCCGTCGTTCTCAGAGTCGCCAGCTGAACTTCGATTGTGAAAGCGTCCTGGGGCCTCCCGCAGCGGCCCCAGGTAGCGCAGATCCCTAAGAAGCCTACTGAGCTCGCTGTTGATGGCTTGAAGCGCGCCACCGGTCTGGCGCAAGTTCCGCCGAAGGGTGGCCGTACCCCGGCCGTCTTCGGCATGTTGTTCCAGAATCGAAAGGTCCGGTATCCCTACCAGGATTCCGTCCGCCGCGAAGCCCAGCGGGTCGAGGTTGAGCTTGCGCAATTGTCTGGCCAGTCGGCCCGCGGCGGCGACCTGCTGCGCTCTTTGGTGACGGCCTCCCTGAACAGGACGTTCCTCGCCCGAGTTGGGGTCGTCCTTGAACGGGTAGAGAAACGCGCCGCTGGCGATCGCTTCGAACACTCGATCTAAGTCCTCGGAGGTTGCGTTCAAGCGCTCCTCACCAGACTCGGTGGCGTCGCGTTCGAACGTGAGGTCACAAGGCCCTATCCGGTATCGGATCTCACTGCGTTGCGGTTGACCGAGTCCGTTGCCCTGAAAGAAGAGGTCGACCGACCGCAACAGACCGGGGTCGGGTAGTTCGGCACCGAGGTGCCAGTCGTCCAGAATCCCGAACGTCACACCCAAGGACATGATCCGGGAGGCTTCATGTCGGTGCAGAGCACCCGTGAAGCTGCCCGCGTCAGCCCACTTGCCCTGAGTGACCAGAGTGGATGAGGGCAACGACTGCTTGAGCAGGAGCAGGCTTTGCATCAAGCTCGACTTGCCTGCTGAGTTGGGTCCGTAGATCAGCGTGATGGGCCCCAGTGGGATGCGCTGTTCAGGGCTTCCAAAGGACTTGAAATTCTCTACACGCAACTCCGACAGCAGACGTTGTGGTGGCTTGGGCCGAGCAGCCACCGTCTTCGGCGCAGGCTGCAGGTGCCGCCGTGGCGAGAGTGCGGCGTCGTCCTGGAAGAGATCAGCCACCCGCGCGGCTCGCGCCAGGTAAGGCTCTTCGTTGCAGGACCCGGTGTCGCGAAAGGTGCGGACGATGTTCGCAACCCGCTCCAGCGCCTCTGGCAGCAGCCGTGTCCTGCCCTTGTGACGCTGAGCAAGGGGAGCTGCATCGACAAATAGCACCTTCGGATCCGGATCTTGGAGTCGGGCGCGCAACAGCCATATACAGCTGGGAATCTTGGTTGCCGTAAGCAGCGCGTCGGGCAGGAGAATCACTGCCTCGACGGAGTTGGCGGCCAGCAGCCCTTCGCGCACCCGTAGGTCGTAGCCGCCCCGGAAGAGCGTGCCGACAGGGGTTAGCACTGCCGCGCGGCCACCGATGGCCAGGTGGGACAACGCGACTTGGAGCCATGCGGCGTCGCTTGCACCGCCGCTAGGGGGTCCAAGGGGCAGCCCATACAAGCCGTGTTGTTGCTCGGGGGTGAGCCTGACACCGAACGGCGGGTGCAGTACTACGGCATCAAGGTCTCGCGCCCCCAACTGAAGTCCATTAGCAACCGCGATGCGGAAGTCCCCGACACGGGCGAGATCTAGACGCATGAACGTCCGCGCCGCGGCCGAAGCATTGACGTCCGTGCCTCGCAGCCCGCTGGCCCCGGCGGTGTTGGCGGCGAGCAGCGCGTTGCCTACTCCACATGCTAGGTCGCCTACGAGTCCGCGTGAGTCGACGCAACGTGCCATGAGGTCTGCGACCTCTGCGGGAGTCTCATGCTCGGCGGTGGCACGGCTGGTGGCGGATGACCATTTCTCGAGCAGGCCCTCGAAGAGCTGTTGCGCAGCCCGGGGCGACGACACCTGCGTGAGCGCATCGAGAGTGAGGTGTAGCGCCTTGCCTGAGTCTGAGGTGATTGACCGGTGCCCACCAGGCTGCCACAACCCGTTGGTCGCATCCATCAAGTAGCGGTCGAGCCACTCGTCCGGTCGTCCATGGGACAGGAGGTCATCCACCGTCCTGCGCCAGCCCTCCAATTCCGACTCGGCTCTGAATGACATGCCGCGGAGGTAGGTCAAACTGAGCAGGAGATCCAGCCCGTTCTCTCGGCCGATCGACCTGACGGTGTCGATCAGTCGCATCACCTGCTGCGGATCTTGCTGCTTCGCTTGCGACACGGGTGCTCTCCTAGGCCTGCTCGTGCGGCGGACCCTGGCGTAAGCGAGTCCCAGGGTTATCCATCTATTGTCAATTCGTTCCTCCCTCTAGGAGGAACGCGCTCCTCGGAGTCAACCGCTCTTGACCGTCGAGGGTAGCCCGTTCGCGTGGCGCCCAGCCGCGTCGGTTGAGCGATTTTTTCGACCTGGTAGTCGGCGCGCGGGTGCGTTGGCGTCGGCGGGAAGTGACAACGGACCCAAGTACGCCTGCATGAGCGAGCAAGGGCGCGCTGACTGTGGAGCGCCGGTCCGCGAGGCGAGGAGGCGTCTACTGACCAGCGCGCTGAACGGGACGAGGCCCACCGGCGCATGGCGCATGAGCGGTGTGCCCCTTAGCGATTGCGCATCTCTCGAACGAAGATCCAAATGAGCCAGAATCCGCCGGTGAGGACGCACAGGACGACGTCGAAGGCGAAGTTGAGCGGGCCGTAGCGCCTGCGGGACATGACGAACCTTTCGGTCAAGGGGGCTGGCGACGTCGTACATAACAGCGTCTCAGCGAGAGTCCACGTGGATGGGCTCAAGTTCCCAGGTGCCGGCCTGTTCGTTGAACTCACCGACTCTAGCCACGACGTGGAGGTTGTCTCCCACGGAGATGCTGTCGGGAACGTTCTTGGCCGTGGGGTGCAGATCGAGGACCGGGGAGATATCTACAAACCTGAAGTTCGGCCCGATCGCGGAGTCCTCGCTGAAGTCCCCCGCCAGGATCAACATGTCGTATCGCGTCTTTTGGTTGCCGTGGTGCTGCATCGCTCCCAGGTTGCCGTCGAACTCGATGGTTCTGTCGGCGTATTTCGCGGCGAAGGCTGTTGCCAGTTCGTCGTCTTGCGGTGAGCGGAGCAGCTTCGCAAGCTCGGGGTTGTTCTTTACCGTCAGGGTCGGCACGGCTTTGGCGGTCGCAGAGTCCCCCGCCTCCGGTTGCGATGACGGTTTGTCAGAGGGTGACGCAGAAGGGGTCTTAGTCTGCTTGGCGCCATCCTTCTTGCACTCCCGTCCAACGGTGAGTCGGGGGGCCGCCGTGAGGGGCTCGCCAGGCGCCGGGGTCTGCTCGCACACCTCCCAGCTGGACTCGTTCACTACGCCGAAGACGCCTCCTCCAAGGACTTCGACGTCGTCCTGAAAGCCCGCGCGCTTTACGTCGCTCTTGGCAACATCAAGCCGCTTGCCCGTGACATCGGGCATGCTCCGGTCCTTCTCTCCCCCACCACAACCTGCGAGTCCGGCGACAACCAACAGCGTCAAGACCAAGCGCAACCCGCGCATCCCATACTCTCCACATCGTTGCTCGATAGCGCGCTGAGCGTAGCCTGAAGGCACGGCGACCTGGGCGGTTTGGGCACTATGCGAGAGAGCGTCGCGCATCCGTCCAAACGGCGTGGTCCAACTGGGTCAGATTGGGACGATGCCGCGTGCCAGCGACTATGCCCAGCTCGACCGCCGCTCGCTTGAGCAAAGGCGTCGGCGTCGTTACTGCTTAACTGCCTATCGGCACCGACGGCCTCCGAGACCCACCGGATGATCCAGGTGTCTGCCTTGAGACCCGGGCGGCCTAACAGCATCGAGAAGTACTCCCACGTGACACCGCCGAGGCCGGGAACCCCGGTGTACGCACGTCGGTGCTCGTCCGGTGACACGTCCTGTGCTAGGTCACTTGGCCGCCTCGACAATGGCCTTTGCCTTGGGGGACGCCGGCGGTCTTCTGCTGATTCCTCAGCACCTCCTCTAGCTCGTCAGGTGAGCAGGCAGCCAAACGGGGCCGGTTCGGCGTCCGCGCTGAAGGGCTTCGTTGTGGTTTACGCCGAAGCTGCCGAGCACTGGGACGCCGCCCTCCGTTCCTCGTACGCGGCGGCGAAGGTCAGCGATCCGCCCGTGGTGCCCAAGCCTTAAAGGTGCACCTCAGCGGTCTCCGCCCCGGTGCCATCAGAATCCCTGGCAACCACTCTTGACCTGTGGGGACGAATCCACTTCCCGTCTCGGCGGGCCACTGCAGCTCGGTGTCGCTGCTGAGCCTGCTGCTTGCTGTTGCCCAGCCTGGCCCATGCCTCACCGTCAGCCCTTCCGCGGATTGTCTCCTCGTCGATCATTTCCTCGATGACTTGGCGGAGCTTGCGGAGCTCGCGCAGGTTTAGTGCCGCTGGGCTGCCGACGTTCGGGTGAGAGTCCCCCACGCGTCGCCGGGCAGACTCCACCCGATTCTGGAGTCGCTGCAGCACATCTCGCGGCATGGGGTCAAGTTACATTGACCCATGCCTGTTCACAATCTATGAGCCCCCGGCACACCCCAGCCGGGGTTTCAGCAGGCCTACCCCGCTAGTGCGGAGGTGGACTCTCCCCGCCTGCCCGGAACAAATGAAAGGTCAAGTCAACTTGACCAGCCGGGGCCATGGGCCCGTCACGAAGCCTGTGTCGGCGAAGAGTATGTGGTTATCGAGGGGTGGCTAGCTCGAAGACCTCCTCGCAGGTGACGACGCGCTCACGCGCAGGGATCGCCGAGCTGAGGCAGTTGAGAAGGGTGGTCTTGCCGGCCTGGGTGCCGCCGGCCACGAGGATGTTGAGGCCGGACGCGACCGCAGCCCCGAGGAAGGCGGCCGCCTGCTGTGTGAGGGTGCCCAGCCCCACGAGGTCGTCGAGGTGCGAGGCGCGCACGACGAACTTGCGGATGTTGACGTTCCAGTGCGCGCGCGTGATGTCGGGGATGACGACGTGCAGGCGGGAGCCGTCGGGCAGCACCGCGTCGACGAACGGGCTGGAGAGGTCGACCCGGCGCCCGCTGGTCTTGAGCATCCGCTCCACCAGGTCTCGCACCCCGTCGGCGGTGAGGAACGTCGTCGTCAGCTCGGCGACGCCACCGCGGGCGATGAACACCTTGGTCGGCTCGTTGATCCAGATCTCCTCGACCTCGGGGTCGTCGAAGTACTGCTGCAACGGCCCGAAGCCTGCGACCGCGTCGACGACCGACTTCACCGCGTCCTCGATGTCGGGCAGCGTCGGCAGCCCGCCGTGCAGCGACCGCTCGTCGTAGTCCGCCACCGCGTCACGCACGAGCCGGTCGAGCTGGCGCACGTCGCGGACCGGGTCGAGACCTGACCGCCTGATCAGCTCCCGCACCTCGGACTCCACGGTCATGACCGCGTCCGTCATCGTCCCTTCCCCCTGTGCCACTGAGCTCCGACGGCGCTGGGCCGTCGTCCCCGAACTCGGATGTCAGCGCATACTAGGGCGAATCACCACACCGCGCCCGCCGTGATCCACAGGGGTGGAAAACCGGGCCGCGGCGTCGGCCCCGCTCCCTACCGTCGCGGCATGCGACTGCACCTCACCGTGGCCTACCGGGCCGGCGCGCCGCCGTGGTCCACGGACGGCGACACCAACGGAGTGCACGAGGTCGAGGTGCAGGCCCCCGAGGGGTGCACGACCCGCGAGCTGGTGCGCGCCCTCGCGGCACCCGAGGACCCACACGTCGACCGAGTCCTGGCGGTCTCCGGGACGGTCGTGGACGACGAGGCGGTCGTCGGTCTGCCACCGCTGGTCGACGGTGCCGCGCTCGTGCTGACCACCGCCGACGACCCGAGCCTGGCCGCCGCCAGCACGTCGAGCAGCCGTCCGCGGACACCGGTCACCGTCGCCGTGACCCACGGGCCGGACGCGGGTCACGTGCGCGAGCTGCCGGTCGGGCGACACCTCGTCGGCCGCTCCCCCGCCGCCCACCTGCGGCTCGACGACGGGGGGTTGTCCCGGTTGCACGCGGAGATCGAGGTGGGGCCCGACGGCGTCACCGTACGGGACCTCGGCTCGACGAACGGGTCGCTCCTCGACGGCCGTCGGCTCGGCGAGGTAGCCGTCACCTTCACTGCCGGATCGACGCTGGCCGTGGGCGCGAGCAGCCTCGTGCTCGGGGTGCGACCGAGCATCCCCGCGGCAACCGTGAGAAGGGCTGACGGCACCCGCGCCGTCAACCGCCGGCCACGGGTCCGCGACGACCAGGCCGCGCCTGCCCTCGCCCTGCCGACCCCGCCATCACCTCCCCGCCCTCTCCGGGTGCCGTGGGTGGCGGTGCTGCTGCCGATACCGGTGGCGGGCGTGATGGCGGTGTTCCTCGGCCCGACGATGCTGGCGTTCGCCCTCATGGGTCCGGTCATCATGGTCGGGAGCGCACTGAGCGACCGCTGGGGCGCGCGACGGACCCACGAGGCAGAGCTGGCGAACCACGCCACCTTGCTGCGGGAGGCACAGGGGCGCGTCGACGATGCCTGCGCCACCGAGGTGCGCGCCGCCACGCGGTCCCACCCCGACCCCGCAGCACTGCTGGCGCTCGCCTCCGGCCCCGGCGACCGGTTGTGGGAGCGCTGCGCCGCCGACGCCGACCTGCTCACCGTGGCCATCGGCCGGTGCACGCGGCCGGCCCGGGTGCGCGTCATGCGGCCTCCCGGGGAGGACGGCCCCGAGCACCCCACGCTGCACGATGCACCCTGCACGGTCCCCCTGGACGCGGTCGGCGTGCTCGGGGTGTGCGGCGACGTCGCGTCACGATCGCCGGTGGCCCGGCAGGTCGTGGGCCGGCTCGTGACGCTGGCTTCACCCCACGACCTCGAGCTGGCAGTGGTGACCTCCGACGCCGACGCCTCCGAGCGGTGGGGATGGCTGCTGCGGCTCCCCCACCTCCGCACCGCCGACGGCGGCGTACGTCCGGCGGCGACCGGTACGGCGCCGGCCACGCCAGGATCACAGGACACCGCCGCGGTGTGCTTCGCGACGTTGGCGGACATCGTGCGGACCCGCCGGGCGCAGCTGGCGACGAGCCCAGGCCGGACGGGACCGTGGTCCGGTTCGCGCGTCCTGCTGGTGGTCGACGGCGCCGCCCGGTTCCGGGGCAACCAGGAGCTGGGGACGATCCTCGCGGATGGTCCGGCCGTCGGCGTGGTGACCCTGGCCCTCGACCGCGACGGCACCCACCTGCCAGCGGAGGCCCGGGCGGTGTTAGCGGTCGGTGGTGGAGAGCCACCGCTGCTGGACCTCGACGGACACCGACACCAGGACCTCGTCCTCGACGGCGTGGGCGCCTGGTGGAGCGACAGGCTGAGCCGCTCGCTCGCCGGGTTGCGCGACGCCAGCCCTGTGGCAGCGGCCCTGGCCCTCCCGACCTCCGCCGGGCTGCTCCCCCTCTGCGACCTCACGCCCGCCACGTCCGGAGCGCAGGAGGGGCACGTCGACCCGAGCGTGCTCGCAGCCCGGTGGCAGCGCACGCCGCACCGTACCGACGTCCCCTTGGGCGTCAGCGGCGGCGAGCCGCTACGGGTCGACCTCGCGACCGACGGGCCGCACGTCCTCGTGGCCGGCACCACCGGCGCGGGCAAGTCCGAGCTGCTGCGGACCCTCGTCGCCAGCCTCGCGCTCCACCACCGCCCCGAGCACCTGTCCCTGGTGCTGGTCGACTACAAGGGCGGGGCCGCGTTCCGCGAGTGCGCCGACCTGCCGCACGTGGCGGGTGTCGTCACCGACCTCGACGGCTCCCTCGCCGACCGCGCACTGAGGTCGCTCACCGCCGAGCTCACCCGGCGCGAGCGCCTGCTGGCAGCGGCGGGCGCGAGCGACTTCGTCGCCTACCAGGGCAGCGAAGCCGGCCGTCGGACACCGCTCGCGAGGCTCGTGGTGGTCATCGACGAGTTCCGGGCCCTTGCCGAGGAGCTGCCGGCCTTCGTCGACGGGCTCGTCCGGCTCGCTGCCCTCGGCCGCTCCCTCGGCATCCACCTCGTCCTCGCAACCCAGCGCCCGGCCGGCGTCGTGACCGCCGACATCAAGGCCAACGTCAACCTGCGCATCGCCCTCCGGGTGCGGGACCGGGCCGACTCCGAGGACGTCATCGACGCCCCCGATGCGGCGTCCCTCGACCAGTCCCTCCCGGGGCGCGCCTTCGCCCGCGTGGGCGGCGGCGGCCTCGTCCGCTTCCAGGCGGCGCACGTCGGACGACCGGTGACGCGGCAGACCCTGGCCGGACCCCGGGTCCGTCCGCTCGGACTCGGCGCGGCCTCACCGCCCTGGCCGTGCGCGGGTACGGACGAGGCACCGACAGAGCTCGCGGCCGTCGTCGCAGCCGTACGGGGCGCCAGCGACCTGCTGCTCGCGTCGCCCCCGCCCGCGGCGTGGTTGCCGCCGTTGCCCACCCACCTCGACCACGCCGAGCTCCTCGGGGCGGGGCCGGAGAGGCCGCGCGACGTGCAGGCGGGGACGCCACACCGCGGCTACCGGGTACCGCTGGGTCTTGTCGACCGTCCCGACACCCAGTCGCAGGAGCATCTCGACCTCGACCTCCGACGGCCGGGTCACTGGGCCTTTGTCGGCTCGGCCGGCAGCGGCCGCACCAACGCCCTGCTCACGGCCGCGCAGGCCCTCGCCGCGCGACGTGGCCCTACCGAGCTGCACCTGTATGCCGTGAGCGGCGGCAGCCTGTCGCCCCTCACCACCTTTCCGCAGCTGGGCGCGCACGTCGACTGGACCGACAGTGCAAGGCTCGGCCGTCTCGTCGACCGGCTTGCCGCTGAGGTCGCGCGCCGTCGAGAAGCCTTGCAGTCACAGGGTTACAGCTCCATGCAGCACTGGTGGGACGCAGACGACGCAGACGACGCACCACCGCCGCTGGTCGTGCTCGTCGACGACTGGGACCTGCTCGTCCACCACACCGACGCAGCCGGGATCAGCGGAGGCGTGCCGGCGCTGGGCACCTTGGCCGACCGGCTCCTCGCGGTGCTGAGGGAGGGCGACGGCCTGGGCCTGACCGCGCTCCTCTCCGGCGACCGGTCCCTGCTCGTCGGACGCGGAGCGGCAGCAGCCGCTCACCGCGTGGTACTGCGACTCACCGATCGTGGCGACGCAGCCGTCGCCGGTGTGCCGGAGTCCATGACCAGCGCGGCCATCCCGCCCGGCCGGGGGCGGCTGCACGACCGCGCGGAGGTCCAGCTCGCACTTCCCCCGACCGTCGAGCCCCAGCGCACGACACGTGCCGGGGGACGCCTCCCGTGGCGGGTCGACGCCCTCCCCGACCGCCTCGGCGCGGACGACCTGGACCGCACCGGCACACCTGCGGGGGCACTCGCGGTGGGCGCCGGAGGGGACGAGGGGCAGACCCTGAGCCTGCGGCCCGGGACGGACGGACGGCGCTGGCTGGTCGCCGGTGCGCGGGGCGCGGGAGTGTCCACGACGCTTCTCCACCTGGCCCAGGAGCTGCTGCGCCAGCAGCACACGGTGGCCGTCGTCTCGCCGCGGCCGGGGCCCCTCGACGTCCTGCGCCAGGACGACCGCATCGCCTGGTGCGGGGCGGACCCCGAGGCCCTCGTCGTGGCCCGTCGCCGCAACCCCTGCCTCGCAGTGGTCGTCGACGCCGGCGACGAGCTGCTCGACCACCCCGTCGAACAGGTGCTGCGGGAGGTCCTCCTCCTGGTCGACCGCGACGAGGGGTTGGTGGTCGTGGGTGCTGACGCGGCAGCCCTGTCGGCGATGTACCGCGGCGTGGTGGTCGAGGTCGCCCGCCACCGCACCGGCGTGCTCCTCGGCGCCGCGTCCGCCGCCCAGGGCGAGGTGCTCGGCACACGTGTCCCCGTGGACCGTGGTGCACGCCCCGGTCGGGGCCACCTCGTGCTCCGCGGGGAGGTCACACCGTTGCAGGTCGCCCTCCCGACCGCCCGGCCCTCGGCGCCGGCAGCCGCTCAGCCCTCCGGGCCGGCAACCGCTCAGCCCTCCGAGCCAGCGACCGGCCGCACTCCGGGGCCAGCGACCGCCGGCGCTCCGGGGGCGACGAGAGCCGCGCCCGGGTAGCGTCGACCCGTGCCCACCGCCACGACCCTGGACTCCCTCGGCGACGAGAAGTTCGTCTCGCTCACGACCTTCCGCAAGAACGGTGTCAGGGTCCCCACCCCGGTCTGGATCGGGCGTGACGGCGACGCCCTGGTGGTGACGACCCCGGCCGGCAGCGGCAAGGTCAAGCGCCTGCGCAACAACAACGTGGTCGAGCTGCAGCCCTGCAACCGGCGCGGCGCTGTCGATGACGACGCGCCCACGGTGACCGCCGTGGCCGAGGTCGTCGAGGGGGACGGCGTCATGCGCCGGCTCGACGAGGTGCTCCGGCCCAAGTACGCCCTCGAGTACCGCATCGTGATGGGTATGGAGCGCCTCCTGCGACGGGGCAGCCCTCAGCGCGTGATGCTGCGCATCACCCCGGGCACCACCGCCGCGGGCTGAGCTACGCCTGGGTCGGTTCGGTCGTGTCCGCGCGGACCGCCGCGACGATGCCGACGACGGCGACCACACCGACCAGCAGGGCCACCACGAGGCGGTCGGCCTGGAAGAGGCTCCAGGCGACGGGCAGCAACAGCAGGTTCCAGACGATGGTCGGCGTGTTCGGCCAGCTGGCGCCCCGCCACCAACCACGCGCGAGCGCTCCGATGCCGACGGCGAAGACGAGGATCAGCAGGGCTGACATGACCACCCGCGTGGGGTCGTCGCCGGCACCCTGCACCAGCTCGACGAGGTAGAAGACCACGAAACCCACGAGTGAGAGCGCCTGCAGGGCGCACACCGCCGCGGCGACGTCCCGCGCGGTGTCACGCCCACGGCGTACCGGGTGTCGCTCGCCGTGACCCTCGACAGGGTCGTAGGGGAGGTCTGGCGACGCGGGCTTGTCGTTCACGTCCGCAAGGCTAGTCACGGCCGCCGGCCGTGAGGCCACCCACCGACGGCGGGGCAGCGATGGGGACCTACGTCCCGGGACATCTGCGACATTCGGGGCCAGGCCAAGGTCTGCCAAGGGGCAATCGGGGACAATGTGACCAAAACCTCACCGTCACGCGCTGGTTGCATCGGCCAAGAGGTCCCCAAAAGCGTCTCGATCTGTGAGGCTGGAACAGAAACATGAGACGGGCCGTTGGCAGAACTGTGTCCGGCCCCCCAGAATGACTAGTCACATGTTTCACCGTGGCGAAACCAGGTCGGCTAGGCTAGCCGGTCGGCCCCGCGGCCACGAGAAGTCCCCCTGCACACCCCGCAATGACGCGCCGTGCCCCGAGGCCCGTCATCCCTGGGCTCCCGAGCCGGCGCAACCCCCTGCACACCAAGGAGCACGATCCATGGACTGGCGCGACCGCGCTGCCTGCCTCGACGAGGACCCCGAGCTGTTCTTCCCCATCGGGAACACCGGCCCGGCGATCCTGCAGATCGAGGAGGCCAAAGCTGTTTGCCGACGCTGTGAGGTCGTCGACACGTGCCTGAAGTGGGCCATCGAGTCCGGTCAGGACGCCGGCGTCTGGGGCGGCATGTCCGAGGACGAGCGCCGCGCCCTCAAGCGGCGCAACGCCCGCGCCCGCCGCGCCGGCTGAGGCCCCACGACCCCACACCTCCCGTGCCCCGGGACGCGGACCCCGCGACTTGGGGCACATTCGTGCGTGCCGGCGACCTGCGGAGCCGCCCCCGGCCGCCTGAAGCAGGAAGCGCGGCCGGCCGCGGGGAGCCGCTGCCGGCCTAGGAGCCGTCGCGGCCCAACGGACGCAGCCGTGCGACGAACCGCGCCCGCGTCCCGTGCGGCTCGGCCTTCTCCCAGGCGATGCGGCCGCGCAGGTCCTGCACGAGCGACTCCACGATCTGGGTGCCGAGGCCGGAGGTGCCCGGCCGGAAGTCGGACGGCAGCCCCACCCCGTCGTCGCTGATCGTCACCGACAGCAGCTCGTCACCCCGGTCGTCGGTGGACCGCTGGGCCTCCACGCAGATCGTGCCCTCGGCGGAGCCGGTGAACCCGTGCTCGACCGCGTTCTGCACGAGCTCGGACAGGATCATCGCCATCGCGGTCGCGTCCTCGGCACGCAGCTTGCCGAACGAGCCGACCACCTTGGTCGAGATGGGGTGCTCGACCTTGGCCACCTCGGTGATGGCCTGCAGCCCGCGCACGGCGATGTCGTCGAACTCCACCACCTCGTCGAACCCCTGGCTGAGCGTCTCGTGCACCAGGGCGATCACGCCGACCCGGCGCACCGCCTCCTCCAGGGCCACCCGCCCGGCCTCCCCCTCGGGAAGCCGCCGGGCCTGCAGCCGCAGCAGCGCCGCCACGGTCTGGAGGTTGTTCTTCACCCGGTGGTGGATCTCGCGGATCGTGGCGTCCTTGGTCATCAGCTCGCGCTCGCGTCGGCGCAGCTCGGAGACGTCACGCAGCAGCAGCAGGGCGCCGACGCGCTGGCCCCCCTCGGTGAGGGGTATGGCGCGCATGGAGACGCTCGACCCGCGGGAGCTCACCTCGGTGCGCCACGGCGCGCGCCCGGTGACCACGACGGCCAGCGACTCGTCGACCGGGGACTCGTCGCGCAGCAGGTCGGCGATGACCTTGGCCAGCAGCTCACCGATGACGTCGCCGACGTGGCCGAGGCGGTGGATCGCCGACAGGGCGTTGGGGCTGGCGTAGGAGACGACCCCGTTGACGTCGAGGCGGATCACGCCGTCACCGACCCGGGGTGCGCCGCGACGCTGCCCGGTCGGTGCGGAGACGTTGGGGAACTCCCCCGCGGCGATCATCCGGGCGAGGGCGTCGGCCAGGGCCTGGTAGGTCAGCTCGAGCCGGCTCGGGGTGCGCATGGCGGCGAGGTTGGTGTGGCGGGTGATGACCGCCAGCGCCCTTCCCGCCTTGACCACCGGGATGGCCTCCTCGCGAACGGGCATGTCCTCGCGGAAGATGGGGTCGCGCTCGCGCACGATGCGCCGGTCGGCATACGCCTGGTCGAGCAGCGACTGCCGCCCACGGTGCGTGCGCCGGCCGACGACGTCCTCGAAGAACACCATCTGGCCGGTGGTGGGGCGCACGTGCGCGACGGCGAGCCAGCCCTCGAGGCCACCCGGGACCCACAGGACGAGGTCGGCGAACGACAGGTCGGAGATGAGCTGCCAGTCCCCGACGAGGAGCTGCAGCCACTCCACCTCGCCCGGGGCGAGGTCGGTCGACGCGTGGAGCACCTCGTTCAACGTGGGCACGCACGCAGCCTAGGTCAGGAGGGCGCGACCTCGTCGCCGAGGGCCACCCGGCCCGGCTCGACCACCTGGGCGTAGACACCGGCCATCAGCCCGTGCTGCTCGGACACCACCCGCAGCATGTCCGCGCGCGCTGCCAGCCCCACCTGCGCGACCCCGACCATGCGGCATCGCTGGGTCCTCCCGGTGACGCGCAGCCGCACCCCACCCACGGTGACCTCATGGCCGACCCAGGTGTCCTCGGCGTACGGCTCGTCGGTCTCCACGACGAGGTTGGCCCGCAGGTGACGCGGGTCGAGCACGCGGCCGTCACCCTCGTAGCGGCCGAGCTCGGCCAGGGTGGCGGTGCCCACCAGGGAGACCGCGGCGGCGTCCTGGTGGCGTACGCCGTCGTCCCGCCCGAGCCGGACGGGCTCACCGAAGTGGGCCGACAGGACCTCGTCGGTCGCGGGGTGACCGGCCACGAGCTCGGTGCCGTCGGGGCGGGTGACCACGACATCGCCACCCTCCCGGCGCGCGACGAGGGCGAACACCGGGTCCATGCGGCGGAACCGGCGCGTGTGCTTGCCACTCGCGAGCTTGCCCGCCGCGTCGTACACCGCCCAGTCCCGGTCGCCGACGACCCCGTGCGCGGCGACGTCGAGGCCGGGCGCGGCGACGCCACCCATCGACTTCACGGGAAAGCACTGCAGCGCCACGACGGCACCCGAAGGAGCCTTGTCAGGAGACGTCGTCACGAGGTGGCGGCTCCCGAGCGGATGACCGAACGCAGGGTGCGCAGGGCGACCGAGAGCGCCGCGATGTTGGGCTTGTCGAGCCGCTCGATGCCCGAGAGCGCCGTCGTGGCGCGGGTCAGTGACTCGGCGTTGGCGCGCGCCCACTGCTGGTAGCGCTCGACGGGGGCGCCGCCCGACGTCGACGCGTCCATGACGGAGCGCACGAGGCTCTCGAGCACCGCGTAGAGGTCGTCGCGCAGGGCCCCACGGGCGAGGGCGTCCCAGCGGTCGTCACGCGGCAGGTTGGTGACGCGCGTGAGCATGGCGTCGATCCCGAACTTCTCCGACAGCACGAAGTAGAGCGACGCGATGTCGGAGGGCTGCTCCCCCGTGTCGGTCGCGATGTCGACGATGTCGAGCAGCGAGAACTGGTCGAGCAGGCTCGCCGAGCGCAGCGCGAGCTCCTCCGGCACACCACGCTTCTCGAGCTTGGAGGCGTTGCGCTGCAGGCGCTTCAGCTCCGCGCCCTGCAGCAGCTCGGGGATCCTCGGGGCGAACTCGCGCGCCACGGCACCGAAGCGGGCCACCTCGCTGGCGACGTCGAGCCGCGAGGGCCGCGAGGTGAGGAACCAGCGGATCGAGCGGTCGATGAGACGGCGGAACTCGAGGTAGAGCTGGCTCTGCACGTCGGTCGCGACGACGTTGTCGAGCTCCTCGACCTCGCGCACGAAGCTCGGCAGGTCGAAGATCTCGCGGCAGACGACGAACGCGCGGGCGATCTGCTCCGGCGTCGCACCCGTCTCCTCCATCGCGCGGAAGGCGAACGTGATGCCACCGCGGTTGACCATCGAGTTGACCACCGAGTTGGTGATGATCTCGCGACGCAGCGGGTGGTCGGCCAGCTCCCCGGCGAACTGCTCACGCAGCGCGGGCGGGAAGTAGTCGGTCAGCGTCTGCTGGAACCACGGGTCGTCCGGCAGCTCGGACGGCAGCAGGTCCTCCTTGAGCGCGAGCTTGGCGTAGGCGACCAGCACCGAGAACTCGGGCGACTTCAGGCCCAGGCCCTCCTGGTGGCGCCGGTCGATCTCGCTGTCGCCCGGCAGGAACTCCAGCCCGCGGTCGAGGTCGCCGCGCTCCTCCAGCCAGTGGATGAGCCGCGCGTGGACCGGGAGCATCGGGTGCTCCTGCGCCCGGGCGTTGCCCAGCAGGACGTTCTGCTCGTAGTTGTCGCGCAGCACCTGGGCGGCGACGTCGTCGGTCATCGACGCGAGCAGGGTGTTGCGCTGCTTGAGCGTCATGTCACCGCTACGGACCAGGTCGGTGAGCAGGATCTTGATGTTGACCTCGTGGTCGGAGGTGTCGACCCCGGCCGAGTTGTCGATGGCGTCGGTGTTGACGCGCACGCCGTGCAGCGACGCCTCGATACGGCCGAGCTGGGACAGGCCGAGGTTGCCGCCCTCGCCGACGACCTTGCAGCGCAACGCGTTGCCGTCGACGCGGATGGCGTCGTTGGCCCGGTCGCCGATGTCGGCGTTGGACTCGCTGCCCGCCTTGACGTAGGTGCCGATGCCGCCGTTCCACAGCAGGTCGACCGGGGCCTGGAGGATCGCCTTCATGAGCTCGGCCGGCGTCATCGACGTCGTGCCGTTGGGCAGGCCCAGCGCCTGGGTCATCTCGGGCGTGACGCGGACCGCCTTGAGCGACCGGTCGAACACACCGCCGCCCGCGCTGATGAGCGAGCTGTCGTAGTCGGCCCACGAGGACCGCGGCAGGTCGAACAGCCGCTTGCGCTCCGCAAAGCTCGACGCCGCAACGGGATCCGGGTCGACGAAGATGTGGCGGTGGTCGAACGCCGCCACGAGCCGGATGTGCTCCGAGAGCAGCATGCCGTTGCCGAAGACGTCGCCGCTCATGTCGCCGATGCCGACGGCGGTGAAGTCCTGCGTCTGGGTGTCCACGCCCATCTCGCGGAAGTGGCGCTTCACCGACTCCCAGGCGCCCCGGGCGGTGATGCCCATGGCCTTGTGGTCGTAGCCGGCCGAGCCGCCGGAGGCGAACGCATCGTCGAGCCAGAACCCGTAGGACTGGGCGACGCCGTTGGCGATGTCGGAGAAGGTGGCGGTGCCCTTGTCGGCGGCGACCACGAGGTAGGAGTCGTCCTCGTCGTGGCGGACCACCGAGGCAGGCGGGACGATCTCGCCGCTGACGCGGTTGTCGGTGAGGTCGAGCAGGCCGGAGATGAACACCTTGTAGGAGCCGATGCCCTCGGCCAGCCAGGCGTCGCGGTCCACCGACGGGTCGGGGAGCTGCTTGGCGTAGAAGCCGCCCTTGGAACCGGTGGGCACGATGACGGCGTTCTTGACCATCTGCGCCTTGACCAGCCCGAGCACCTCGGTGCGGAAGTCCTCTCGCCGGTCCGACCAGCGCAGGCCGCCTCGCGCGACGGGCCCGAAGCGCAGGTGCACGCCCTCGACCCGCGGCGAGTAGACGAAGATCTCGAACTGCGGCCGTGGCGCGGGCAGGTCGGGCACCTTCTTGGGGTTCAGCTTGATCGACACGTACGGCTTGTCGTGGCCGTCGGCGTCGGCCTGGTAGAAGTTCGTCCGCAGCGTCGCCGTGATGACCCCCAGGAACGCCCGGATGATCCGGTCGTGGTCGAGGGAGCGCACCTCGTCGAGGTCCTTGGTGATCTCCTCGCACAGCGCGCCCTGCGCGGCCTCGCGCTCGGGGCCGGCAGCGGCGCCGTACCGGGGGTCGAAGCGCGCCTCGAAGAGCGCGACGAGGCGCCCGGCGAGCCGCAGGTTCTGCACGAGGGCCGACTCGACGTAGTCCTGGGAGAACGTCGACCCGGTCTGGCGCAGGTACTTGGCGACCGTGCGCAGGATGACGACCTGCCGCCAGGTCAGCCCGGCACCGAGGACCAGTGCGTTGAACCCGTCGGACTCGGCCCGGCCGTTCCACACGGCGTCGACAGCGTCCTGGAACAGGTCGCGCAGCCGGTCGCGGCCACCCTCGCCGGACCAGATCTTGTCGTTGCGGACCCGCAGGCCGAAGTCGTAGACCCACAGGTCGACGCCGTCGGAGCGGTGCACCTCATAGGGTCGCTCGTCGACGACCTCGACCCCCATGTGGGTGAACATCGGCAGCACCTGGGTCAGCGACAGCGGGCTGCGGCGGTAGAGCTTGAAGCGGCGCTCGTGGGCGGGCGCGCCGGGCTCCTGGTACATGTTCAGGCCCGTGGCGTCCTCGTCGTCCAGGGCGTCCATGTGCCTGATGTCGACGACCCCGACGCGTGAGGAGAAGTCCTCCTTGTAGGCCTCGGGGAACGCGCGGCCGTACAGACCGCTCAGCCGGCCGGCGACCTCCTCACCGTGCTCCGCACGGGCGGCCTCGTTGAGGTCCTCCTCCCAAGTGCGGGTCGCGTCGACGAGCTGGCGCTCGAGCACCGCCTCGTCGACCTCGGGGATCGACTCCCCGGAGGGCACGCGCACGACGAAGTGCAGCCGGGCGAGCACCGACTCCGAGACGCGCGTGGTGTAGTCGACCGTCGCGCCCGGGAACGCCCTGCGCAGGATGGCGTCCATCTTCAGCCGCACCGCGGTGTTGTAGCGGTCGCGCGGGATGTAGACGAGGCAGGAGACGAAGCGGCCGAAGCGGTCGCGGCGCAGGAAGAGCTTGGTCTTGCGACGCTCCTGGAGGTGCAGCACCTCCGTCGCGTTGTCGTAGAGCGACTCCTCGTCGGCCTGGAACAGCTCATCGCGCGGGTAGGTCTCGAGGACCTCGAGCAGGTCCTTGCCCGAGTGGCTGTCGGGCAGGAAGCCGGTGCGCCGGAAGACCGCCTCCACCTTGTCGCGCAGCACCGGCACGCGGGTGACCGACTCGGTGTAGGCGCTGGAGGTGAACAGGCCCAGGAAGCGCTTCTCCCCCGTCACCTCGCCCGCGTCGTCGAACTGCTTGACGCTGACGTAGTCGAGGTAGGTGTTGCGGTGCACGGTCGCCCGCGAGTTGGCCTTGGTGATGACGAGCAGCTCGGGGGCGCGCGCCACCGTGCGTGCCTGCTCGCTGAGCCGTACACCCGCACCTGTGGGGTCGTAGCGCAGCAGCCCCAGCCCGGTGCCGTGCACGGCCTGCAGGGTGTCGGCCTCGCCACCGTGGTGCAGGGCGTACTCGCGGTAGCCGAGGAAGGTGAAGTGGTTGTCGTCGAGCCACTCGAGCAGGCCCTTGGCCTGGGCCACCTCCTCGGGTGGGATGCCGTGCGGCGGGTGGGTGGTGAGCTCGTCCGCGACCCGGCCGCACATGGCCTTCATCTTCGGCCAGTCCTCGACCGCCTCGCGGACGTTGGCCAGCACACCGCGCAGCCCGTCCGCGATCGCCTTCAGGTCGTCCTCGTTGCTGTCGCGGTCGATCTCGAGGTGCATCCACGACTCGCGCACCTCACCGAAGCCACGGCCGTCACCGCGCCCCTCGAGGCCGTCGCCGTTGCCGAGGAGCACCTCCTCGAGCTCGCCGGCGGCGTCGCGGCGTACGCGCATCGTCGGGTGCACCACGAGGTGGACCGCACGGTCGGTGCGCTGGAGCTCGGCGCTGACGGAGTCGACGAGGAACGGCATGTCGTCGGTGACGACCTGCACGACGGTGTGCCCGCTCGTCCAGCCCTGCTCGGCGAGCTCGGGGTTGAACACGTCGACCTTCGCCGTGCCGACCGGCCTGCTGCGCGCGAGGTCGCGGTGCGCGAGCGCCGCGCCCAGCAGGTCCTCGGGCGCGCGGGCCAGGAGGTCCTCGGTGGCGACGTGGCGGTAGTAGGCCTGCAGGAACTGCTGGACCGCCTCACCCCCACCGTGCTCCACGCGCTCCGCTGCGGAGTGCAGAAGTTGCTGACGGGACTGCTCCAGCGACGCAGACATGCTTGTGGTCGTCATCCTCACGGGGTCGTCGTGCATGCACGGCGCACGTCGTTGTGCACCGGCTCGAGACTATCGCCCGGGACAGCCGCCGGGGACAGGGCCGCAGAACCCGTCGGCTCCCCGAGTGGCGCAATACATCGGTGCACGTCAAAGTATGTGGTGCACCCGATGTGTGGTGAAGAGTTGCAGTTCAGCTCACGAACAGAAGAAGGAGCTCCACGTGATCATCCTCGGCATCATCTTGCTGATCATTGGCCTGCTGGTCGCCAGCCTGAAGGTCCTCGTGACCATCGGTGCCATCCTCATCGTGGTCGGGCTCGTCCTGGCCGTCCTCGGTGGCACGGGCCGTGCCATCGGTGGCAGGAAGCACTGGTACTGATCGTTGGCCGGAGCACCTCGTGCGGCCCTCGCCGACCCCATGTGGGTTTCGGCGGGGGCCGTTCGTCGTTCCTCACTAGAGTGGCCGGTATGCCGCCTGCCCAGGACGGTCGCGACCGGTCCCCCACCCTCGGGGCCGCTCTGCGGCCCTTGCGCGACTGCGCGCGCGATGGCGCCGACGAGGTGCTCTCCCACCTGCCGGATCTCGGCGACCGCGAGCTGCAGTCGGCGGTCGACGCCTACCTCGACCAGGTGGCCGACCTCCTGCGCGAGGTCGACGCCTCGGCCTCCGAGGTCGCGGACCGCCTCGACCTCGCCACCCCCAGCAAGGCGGCGCCCGAGCCGACCGCGGGGCCGACCGCGTCCGCGGAGGGCCGGCCGCGCGCGTCGAGGGAGACCGCACGGTGAGCGCCGTGGCCGGCGACGCGGCATCCTGCTCTCGCGTCGGTGGCTCGCTGCGCCGGCTCGCCGCGTCGCTGCGCACCGAGGCGCGGGCTGTCGACGCCGTCGTGGCGCAGGCACGCGAGGAGCCCCGGCCGGGCGCCGTCGTGGTGCGCTCGCTGCGCCGGGCCGGGAGGCTCGGCGACGCCGCTGCGGCCGCGGCCCACGAGCTCGACCGGGTCGGGTCCGTCCTGCAGGACCACGCGGCCGACCTCGCGGAAGCCGTTGCCGACGCCCGACGGCTGGAGGCGCGGGCCGAGGCCGCGGGCCTGCGGGTGGTCGACGGCGTGGTGGCTCCGGTCTGGGGCGTCAGCGGTCTCGCCGACGTCGCCGCGACGGCGGACCGGGAGCAGGTCCGTGCCGAGCTGCAGCGCGAGCTCGACCAGCTCCGCCACGTGCTGGCCGCGCGGCGCCAGCGGCTGGCATCGGCCGTCACCGCCTCGACGGACGTCCTGGCCGGGCACGCCGACGGGCTGCGCCGGTGACCACCGACGGGTTGTGCCGATGACCGCCGTCGACCTCAACGCCGACCTCGCGGAGTCCTACGGCCGGTGGGAGCTCGGTGACGACCTCGCCATGCTCGAGGTCGTCACCAGCGCCAACCTGGCCTGCGGCTTCCACGCCGGCGACCCCTCGACGCTGTTGCGCGTGTGCCGCGCGGCGGCTGCCGCCGGGGTGCGGGTCGGCGCACAGGTCAGCTACCACGACCTCGCTGGCTTCGGACGCCGCTTCATCGACGTCGACCCGGCCGAGCTCACCGCCGAGATCGTCTACCAGGTGGGCGCCCTCGACGCGCTGGCCCGTGCCGCCGGCACCAGCGTCGGCTACGTCAAGCCGCACGGCGCCCTCTACAACGCCGTCGTGAGCCACGAGCGCCAGGCGGCCGCCGTGGTGGAGGCGGTCTGCCTCGTCGACCCGACGATGCCCCTCGTCGGACTGCCGGGGGCGGCCTCCCTGCGGCTGGCCCGAGCCGCCGGCCTGCCCACGGTCACCGAGGCGTTCGCCGACCGCGCCTACCAGCCCGACGGCACGCTGGTGCCGCGCTCGCGGCCCGGCGCAGTGCTCGACGACCCCGACGTCGTGGCTGCCCGGGTCGTCGAGCTCGTCGTCGAGGGGTCGCTCACCGCTGCTGACGGCAGCCGGGTCGAGGTGCAGGCGGACTCGGTCTGCGTCCACGGCGACTCACCGGGTGCGGTCGCGATGGCGACCGCCGTCCGTCGTGCGCTCGAGTCGGCCGGGGTCGACGTCCGGGCGTTCGTGCCGCCGCGCGAGGGCTGATGCCCCGGCGACTGCTGTCGTACGGCGAGCGGGCCCTCCTCGTCGAGCTGGAGGACCTGGCCGCCGCGCTGGCCGTGCACGCGCTGGTCCTGCGCGACGTGGCGCTGGAGGGGCTGGCCGACGCCGTCCCCGGTGCGTGCACAGTGGTGCTCGTCGCGGACACCCCGGCATCCCTGCCGGCCGTGCGGGCAGCAGCCGAGCGCGCGCTCGCCCACCTCACACGCGTGGACCCGCGCGTCGATGATGCTGCCAAGCAGGCCGATCCACCGTCCGAGCCCGAGGTCGTCGAGGTGCCGGTGCACTACGACGGCGACGACCTCGACGAGGTCGCCGAGCACACGGGACTCACGCCCGAGGAGGTCGTCGACGCGCACACGGGTCAGGCCTGGCAGGTCGGGTT
Organism: Pedococcus sp. 2YAF34; assembly: GCF_052114585.1. NCBI lineage: Bacteria > Bacillati > Actinomycetota > Actinomycetes > Micrococcales > Intrasporangiaceae > Pedococcus > Pedococcus sp. 2YAF34. The sequence goes on along the minus strand of NZ_JBFRFA010000029.1, from coordinate 13,053 downwards.
CGTGGGGTTCGCCCCAGGCTTCGCCTACCTGGTCGGCGGCGACCCACGACTGCGGGTACCGCGCCGGTCGAGCCCGCGCCCGCGCGTTCCCGCCGGCGCGGTGGGCCTCGCCGACGAGTACAGCGGGGTCTACCCCCGGACCTCGCCCGGTGGGTGGCAGCTGGTCGGGCACACCGACGTGGCGCTCTGGGACCTGGACCGTGACCCACCCGCGCTGCTGCGGCCAGGCCTCCGCGTGCGCTTCACCGACGCTGACGACGCCGCAGTCCCTCGCGCCGCAGGCGCCCCGTCGTCGGCGGGTGACCCTCCGTCGGAGGGTGCCCTCTCGTCGGCGGGCGACCCGCCGACCTCCGCCGACGGTCCGGACCCCGTCGGGCCCTGGCTGGAGGTGCTGGACCCGGGCATCCTCTCGCTGGTCCAGGACGGCGGGCGGCCGGGACTGGCGGCGCTGGGCGTCGGGCCGTCCGGCGCCGCGGACCGTGCGGCGTTCGCGCTCGGCGCCCGGCTCGTGGGGCAGGACGCGGCAGAGGCCGCGGTCGAGGTGCTGGGGGGCCTGGTCGTGAGGGCCCACGGCAGCGTCACCGCGGTGGTGACCGGTGCGCCGTGCCCGGTCCACGTGGACGACCGCCCCGTGCCGTGCAACGCCCCCGTCCTCGTCCGCGCCGGCCAGGTGCTCCGGATCGGGCGACCGAGCTCGGGGCTCCGCTCCTACCTCACGGTCCGCGGAGGCATCGCCACCACTGCAGCCCTCGGATCGCGGTCGCACGACACCCTCGCCGGCCTGGGTCCGCCCCCGCTGCGTGCCGGCGACCGGCTGGTCGTGGGACCGCGGCGGGGCCACCTGCTCGTCGACATCGCGCCGGTCGACCAGCGGACCCCCGGCACCGTCGTCCTCGACGCCCTCCCCGGCCCGCACCTGCACTGGCTGGCCGAGACCGCACAGGTCGACGCCCCGACCTGGACCGTGGCGGCCGACAGCGACCGCGTGGGCGTCCGGCTGGCCGGGGCGGCGCTGGTCCGTGGCGCGGCCCACCGGGAGGCAGAGGTGCCCAGCCAGGGGCTGGTGCGCGGCGCCGTACAGGTCCCTGCCGACGGCGTGCCCGTCGTCTTCCTCGCCGACCACCCGGTGACCGGCGGCTACCCCGTCGTCGCCGTCCTGACCGAGCGTGCCTCCGACCACGCTGCGCAGCTCGCACCGGGCCAGGCGGTGCGGCTGCGGCTCCTCGCCGCGCGGGGTCGTCGCTGACGTCGCTACGCTGGCGCGGTCCGCCGCCAGACCCTGGGGGGCCCAGCGGCATCGCCCCTTCCGAGGAGAGACGCATGAAGATCGCCACCACGATGGACTACGCAGGCACCCCTGAGGAGGTGTTCGCGGTGCTGTCCGACCAGGCCTTCCAGGAGGCCAAGTGCGCTGCCACCGCAGCCATCAAGTACACGGCGGCGGTGAAGGCCAACGGCGGCGGCGCCACCATCACGACCGAGCGCATCCTCCCCGCCGACGGCCTGCCCGACTTCGCCCGGAACATGGTGGGCGAGACGCTCAAGGTCGTCGAGACGCAGACCTGGGGCGCGGCTGCCGCCGACGGCAGCCGCAGCGGCACCGTCGAGATGTCCGTGGCCGGGGTCCCCGTCGCCCTGAACGGGACGCTGGCCCTCGGCCCGGGCGGCGCCGGCACCGTGGAGAAGCTCGACGCCGAGCTCAAGGCCAAGGTGCCGCTCATCGGCGGCAAGATCGAGAAGGCCGCGGCTCCGCCGATCGAGGAGGCCATCGACATCGAGGCCGCCACCGTCAAGGAGTGGCTCGCGCGCTGACGCACCCTCTCTCACCCGGCCACACCGGGTACGCGAAAGGCTCGGAACCGCAACGGTTCCGAGCCTTTCGTCGTGTGGCGCTCCGCAGCGCCTGCGGCGACGCTCAGCCCATGTGGGGGTAGCCGTGCGACTTCGGCGGGTCGAACGTCTCCTTGATGGAGCGGGCGCTGGTCCAGCGCAGCAGGTTCTGCGCGGCGCCGGCCTTGTCGTTGGTGCCCGACGCGCGACCACCACCGAAGGGCTGCTGCCCGACGACGGCACCGGTCGGCTTGTCGTTGACGTAGAAGTTGCCGGCGGCGAACCGCAGCCGCTTCGTGGCGTCGGCGATGGCCATCCGGTCCTGGGCGATGATCGAGCCGGTCAGGCCGAACGGCGCGAACGACTCCATCTGGTCGAGGACCTTGTCGTACTGGCGGTCCGGGTAGACGTGCACCGACAGGATCGGGCCGAAGTACTCGGTGCGGAACGACTCGTCGGTGGGGTCGTCGACCTCGAGGACGGTCGGGCGCACGAACCAGCCCTCGCTGTCGTCGTAGGTGCCACCGGCCACGACGTCCACGCCGGCCGAGGCGTGCGCGCGGTCGATCGCGTCCTTGTGCTTGGCGAACGCCCGGTCGTCGATGACGGCGCCCATGAAGTTGGACAGGTCGGTGACGTCACCCTGGGTGAGCCCGTCGGTGATCGAGACCAGGTCGGCCTTGATCTTCTTCCACAGCGAGCGCGGGACGTAGGCCCGTGAGGCGGCCGAGCACTTCTGGCCCTGGAACTCGAACGCGCCGCGGATCATGGCCGTGCGCAACACATCCGGGTCCGCGGACGGGTGGGCGAGGATGAAGTCCTTGCCGCCGGTCTCGCCGACGAGCCGCGGGTAGGTGCGGTACTTCGGCAGGTTGGCGCCGACCTCCTGCCACAGGTGCTGGAACGTCGGCGTCGAGCCGGTGAAGTGGATGCCCGCGAGGTCGGGGTCAGCGAGCGCCACCTTCGAGACGTTGAGGCCGTCGCCGGTGACGAGGTTGATGACGCCCGGCGGCATACCCGCCTCCTCGAGCAGCGCCATGGTGAGGTGCGCGGCGAACTGCTGGGTGGGGCTGGGCTTCCAGACGACGGTGTTGCCCATGAGGGCGGGGGCGGTCGGGAGGTTGCCGGCGATGGCGGTGAAGTTGAACGGCGTGATCGCGTAGACGAAGCCCTCGAGCGGGCGGTGGTCGGTGCGGTTCCAGATGCCCTTGGCGTTGAGCGGCGGCTGCTCGGCGAGGATCTGGCGGGCAAAGTGGACGTTGATGCGCCAGAAGTCGATGAGCTCGCACGCCGCGTCGATCTCGGCCTGGTAGGCCGTCTTGCTCTGGCCGAGCATCGTGGCGGCGTTGAGGTGGGCGCGCCACGGACCCGACAGCAGCTCGGCGGCCTTGAGCAGGATCGCCGCCCGGTCGTCGAACGAGAGTTCACGCCAGCCGGGGGCCGCGGCCTTGGCGGCGTCCACCGCGGCCTGGGCGTCGCCGAGGGTGGCGTTGCGCATGGTGCCGAGGACCTTGCGCCGCGCGTGCGGCTGGCGCACGTCGATCTTCCGACCGGTGCCCATGACCCGCTTGCCGGCGATGGTGTGCGGAAGGTCGATGCTCGTGCTCCCCAGCTCGGCCAGCGCCACCTCCAGCGACGCGCGCTCGGGGCTGCCGGGCGCGTAGTCGAGGACGGGTTCGTTGACGGGGGTGGGCACCTGGGTGACGGCATCCATGGCGGGGAGCTCCTCGGGTTGCTTCGACGGTGGTCGGACGGCGGAAGGGCGCACCTATGGTGTCACGTATGCCGAGCAGCCCCCACCACGCCGACGACGCATCCCTCGCCTACCGCTGGGCCGGTCCGGCGGACCCCGCCACGCCCACCCTCGTCCTGCTGCACGGCCTCGGCGACTCCGGCGACTGCTGGCCCGACGCGGTACGCCGGTGGTCCCCCACGCACCGCGTCGTGGGCGTCGACGCCTCCGGCCACGGGCGCTCGCCGCGGTTCACCCCTGAGCAGCTCGCGGCACCTGACCCCATGGAGGAGATGTATGCAGCGACGGAGCGCACCCTCACGGAGGTGGTGACCGCGCACGGGGGCCCCGTCGTGCTGGTCGGGCACTCGATGGGCGGCGGGATCGCCGCGGCTCTGGCCGCGCGTCGCCCCGACCTCGTGGCGGCAGCCGTCCTGGAGGACCCCGCCTGGCGCGACCCAGCCGAGCGGGTGCAGCCCCGGGACGTCGTCCGGGAACGGGTCGCGGACTGCCTCGCCTTCGTCGAGCACCTCGACGCCGAGCTCGAGCAGGGCCGCGCCGACAACCCCACCTGGCCCGAGGCCGAGCTCGAGCCGTGGGCCCGGTCCAAGACCGAGGTCGACCTCGGCTTCCTCGAGCTTGGCATCGCCAACCTGCTCGAGCCCTGGGACGACATCGCCGCCGCCATCACTGTCCCCGCGCTGGTGCTGCTCGCCGGGCGCGGTGGGCCGGTGTCACCGCAGGCGCGTCTCCGGGCGGTGGAGCTCGACAACCCCCACCTGGACCTGCACGTGGTCGCCGGAACCGGTCACTGCATCCGCCGTGACGACGCCGACGCCTACCACGCCCTGGTCGACCCGTTCCTGGCCCAGCACGCCCACTGAGCACGCCCGCTGAGCCCGCGTTCCGGGGCGGTCTCCGAGGTCAGGATCTCGCCGTGGTCAGAGCAGGCGCAGGACCTCGTCGAGCTCGGTGACGTCGTACCAGAGCAGGTCGTCCATGCCGTCGTCACCGGCCGTCTCGTCGACGTGGAAGGAGACGACGCGAGCCAGCGGCAGCGCTTCGGCAACGAGCACCCCGGCCAGGTCGTCACCCGGTCTCGGTGAGACCCAGGCAGGGTCGACGTCGGCGGCCAGGACGACGCGCTTGCGGGCGGGGCCGCTCTGCGCACGGGCCGCTGCGGCGAGCGCCTCGCCCATCGCTGCGTACTCCCACTCCTCCTCGTCGCCGGCCGGTTGCGAGCGCTCGAGCCGCTCGGTGACGGCGAACGCCGCGATCGGTGGCGATGCCACCTCGCGCTCGCTCGCGAGCCGGCGGACGCCCTCGGCGTCCAGGGGGAGGTAGATCCGGGTCTGGGTCATCCCACGTCCTCGTTGAGTCGTCCAACATCTTCGAAAGCGGAGCGGTCGGGCAGTGGTGCGGGGTCGCGCAGGGCCACCGCCGACGTCCGCAGGGACGTCTCGATGACGCGTGGGCGCCGGGTGACGTCCATGAGGTTGGAGCCGAAGGCTTCCAGGTCCTCCTCGCCGGGACCGAGCATGGTCACCTCGGCACCGTCGGCGTGCACCCGTGCCAGCTCGCGCAGCGCGCGCAGGGTGACGCGGTTGCGCCACTGGCGCTCCACCCGCGTGCGCCACTGGGTCGGCGCGTCCTTCACGAAGCTCACCTGCGGGGCCAGCACGTACACCTCGTCGAGCCCCCTGCCCACCATGAGGTCGAGGTTGGTCGAGGACCAGGCACCGCCGTCGATGTAGCGGTGCTCGCCGATGCGGACCGGCTGGTACCACCCGGGGATCGCGCACGAGGCCATCACGGCGGGCGCGAGGTCGACCGCCGGCGCCTCGGGCCGGCCGAAGGGCACGCGGGCGCCGGTGTCGAAGTCGAGCGCCACGACGGTCACCCCGGTGCGTGGCGCCCACCCGGACGGGACGACGTGCCCGACCAGGGCACCGACGGCCTCGATGCTGCCCCTGCCCTCGGGGAGGATGGCCGAGAGGACGGCGGTAGGGGGCAGCGAGCGCAGGTGGAGGGCGTTGCGGCGCAACAGCTCTCGTGACCCCAGCGCCATCCGCGGTCGGCCTGGGCGGTCGCCGCCGGTGTCGCGCTCGTAGTTCCACGAGTACCCGGCCAGCGGCCCGACGTCGATGTCGCCGACGAGCTGGTGGTGCAGCAGGTCGGTGACGGACACGCCCGCGCCGACCAGTGCGGCCACGACCGATCCCGCCGACGTGCCGACGACCTCGTCGAACTCGCGCACGTCGACACCCAGCTCGTCCTGCAGCGCCGACAGTGCACCCACCATCCAGGCTGCCCCGAGCACGCCGCCCCCACCGAGCACCAGGCCTCGGCGTGGAGCAGCGGTCCGACGCGCCGGGCTCATCTCGACGGCGACCGGTGGCTGTCGAGGAGCTCGGCGAGGGAGTCGACGATGCTCTGGCCGAGGACGTCGACGTCCGGCATGGAGTCGCGGTCGCCGTTGAGGCCGTAGTAGACCCCGCCGTCGTAGGACGTGAGCCCGATCGACAGCGCCTGCCCCCGGGCCAGGGGCATCACGGGGTAGGTCGACAGCATCCGTGCGTCCCCGGCGTACAGGGTGTGCTGCGGGCCGGGCACGTTGGTGATGACGACGTTGAACAGGCGCCGCGAGACGGCCGAGCCCAGCCGCGCCCCGAGCGAGTGCAGGGTCGGTGGGGCGAACCCGGCGAGGCCTGCGAGCGACTCGGCGCCGACCGCCTGACCGCCCTCCATCTGCTGGCGCATCGCGAACGCGATCTGGTGCAGCCGCATCGAGGGGCCCGGCTCCCCCACGGGCAGGTCGACGAAGCAGGCGGTCAGGCGGCTGCCCACGTGCCGTGCCTCCGCGTCGTACATGCTCACGGGCACCATCGCGCGCACGGTCGTGCCGGAGTGCACCGCCTCGCCCCGCGTGAGCAGCCACGAGCGGAATGCGCCCGAGATCGTCGCGAGCACCACGTCGTTGATGCTGACGTCGTCGGCGTAGCGCCCGCGCGCCAGCCTGCTGCGGACCTTGCGGTAGTCCTCGAGGTCGGTGCCGATCATGACGTAGCGGCGCGCCTCGCCCACGTGCGCGTTGAGCGGCGAGTGGGGGGCGGGCCGGGCGGCGGTCCGGGCCAGCGTCGACACCACGTCACCCGCAGCCGACAGCGCCCGGTTGCCGACGGCCTTGACGTCGACGATGCCGCCGCGGATGTTCTCGACGATCTCGCTGGGGCGCCGTACGGCGTCGACGAGCGCACCGGTGAGCAGCTCGACGTCGCTCGGCTCCCGCGAGGGCCGCCACGTGTCGGTGACCAGCCCCTCGGCCGCGGGGTCACCGTCGACGATGACGTGCGCGATGTCGACGGCGTTGATCCCGTCGACGAGGGCCTGGTGGGACTTGGTGACGATCGCGAAGCGGCCGTGCTCGAGCCCCTCGACGAGGTAGACCTCCCACAGCGGTCGCTTGCGGTCCAGGGCCCGCGGCTGGATCCGCGCGACGAACTCCTGCAGCTGCTCGTCCGTGCCCGGCTTGGGCAGCGCCGAGCGGCGCACGTGGTAGGTGACGTCGAAGTTCTCGTCGTCGACCCAGACCGGGTTGGCGAGCCGGCCGGGGATCTGCCTGATCCGCTGTCTGTAGCGCGGCACGAAGGCGATCCGCGTCGAGATGAGCTGCACCAGCCGGTCGTAGTCGAAGCCCTCCTCCGGCGGGTCGAACACCATCACGGACCCGACGTGCATCGGCGTGGTCGACTCCTCGAGGTAGAGGAACGACGCGTCGAGGGAGCTCAGGCGGTCAGGCACCCCCACATCGTGGCAGAACCCGCTGTCTAGACTTCGATTCGTGACGAAGATGACGCTGCGCACGACGACTCCGTATGCCGCCGGGCTGGTGCTCGCCCTCGGCCTCACCGCCTGTGGAGGCGACGACTCGGCGGTCTCGGGGTCCACGACGTCGAGCTCCTCGACGTCCTCGTCATCCCCCTCGTCGTCCTCGTCCTCGTCGTCGTCCAGCTCCACCAGCCCGGCGTCCCAGGGCCGCGGGCTGACGATCACCATCACCGGCAAGAAGGTGGTCCCCGCCCCCGCCACCGTCGACCTCGCCGTCGGCGAGAAGCTCACCCTCGTGGTCACCAGCGACCACGACGACGAGCTGCACCTGCACGGCTTCGACGTCGAGGACAAGCTCAAGGCGGGCGTGCCGACGACCGTGACGGTGACCGGGAAGGACCCGGGCGTCTACGAGGTCGAGACCCACGAGCCGCCCCTGCGGCTGCTCAAGATCGCGGTCCGGTGACCCCAGCCGTCGGGCCCCTCGCGATGCTGCCGGCCCACGGCGTGGGGTCGCGCGAGGACCTGCCCCTGCCGTTCCACCTGCTGCTGGTCGGCGCCGGACTCGCCCTCGTCGTGTCGTTCGTCGCCCTGGGCGCGCTGTGGAAGCAACCCCGCCTGCGCCGCGAGGACGGCCGCCTGCTGCCGATCATGGTGTCGCTGGCGCTGGACTCGGCGCCCGTGCGGGCAGTCTTCGTCGCCCTCTCGCTGGTCATCACCGGATGGACCCTGGTCGCACTCGTCGCAGGCGCCGACACCGCGAACAACCCCGTGCCCAGCGTCGTCTACGTCTGGCTCTGGGTCGGGCTGGCGTTCTCCTCCATGCTGTTCGGTGGCTACTGGAGGCTCGTCAACCCGGTGCGCTGGCTGCGTCGCGGGCTGCTCGCCCTCGGCCGCATCGAGGAGGACTTCGCGCTGACGGAGTACCGGCTCGGGTACTGGCCGGCCGCGGCCGGGCTGCTCGCCTTCGCGTGGCTGGAGCTGGTCGCGCCGAACAACGCCGACCTGCTGACGATGCGCATCGCGGTCTTCGGCTACCTCCTGGTCAGCCTGGTGCTCGGCCTCGCCTTCGGGCCGGCCTACCTGCGCACCGGCGACCCCTTCACCGCCTGGTCCTCCGTCTACGGCACGCTCAGCCCGCTCGGCCGCCGCGCCGACGGTCGCTGGGTGCTGCGGACGCCGCTGCACGGCCCGCTGATGATCGACGCGCAACCGGGCCTGCTCGCGGTGACCTCGGTGATGCTGGGGACCACCGCCTACGACGGCTTCTCCGGCGAGACCCGCTGGTACTCCTTCGTCCAGTCCTCCAGCCTCCCTGCCGCCTTCTGGGAGACGACCGCGCTGGTCACATTCTGCCTCGTGGTGGCTGGTTCGCTCGCCCTGGCCGCCGTGCTCTCCGCACGGTTGGCAGGGGTGTCGCCGCGCGGGGTCGCCAGCGCGTTCGCGCCGTCACTGGTGCCCATCGCCGCCGGGTACCTCATCGCCCACTACTGGTCGCTGTGGGTCTGGGAGGGCACGCACGGGCTGGCGAAGATGTCCGACCCCCTCGGCACCGGCGCCAACCTGCTCGGGACGGCAGGTCTCGAGGCACCGCAGTCCCTCATCGCCCCCGGGTTCGTCGCCGGCGTCCAGGTCGTCTCGATCATCACCGGGCACGTGCTCGGCGTCGTGCTGGCCCATGAGCGGGCCGTCGCGCTGTTCCCGCGGCGGGCGGCCGTCCTCGGTCAGCTCCCGCTGCTCGCCCTCATGGTCGTCTACACCGTGGGTGGCCTGACGCTGCTCTTCAGCTCCTGACCCGTCCGTCGTGGTGTTCAGCGGCGACGCCGCCGGCGGCGGTAGCGCGGCTCCACCGCGGCATACGCCTCGGTGAGCCCGACGAACGCGCGGCGCAGCTCGCTCGCCGGTGCGTACTCTGCCAGCGACTTCCCGGCGAACATGGCGCCGTCGAGGGTCGCCTGGTCCCAGGGCAGGTAGCTCAGCTCCTCCATCCCGGCGAACCGTCCGAGCGCCTCGGCGATGCGGCGCTCGGGCCGCGAGCCGACGGCCGAAGCGCGCACCTTGTTGACGACGACCCGCGGCGATGCCGGTGACGGGACCGAGGCGAGGTCCTGCACCGCCCTGACCAGCCGCTGCAGGCCGATGGGGTCACCGGAACCGACGACGAGCAGGTCGTCCGCCGACTCCAGCGCGACGAGGGTGGCGGCGTTGCGGCGGGGCGCGAGGGTGTCGTAGGAGAGCTCCTCGTCGTCCTCGACGCAGAAGCCGCAGTCCACGACGACGTAGGCCCCGAGCTGCCGGGCGACCTCGACCACGTGTGCCACGGAAGCAGCCCTCAGCTCGGTCCAGCGGTCGGCGCGCGGGATCCCGGTGAGGACCCGCAGGTCCGGGGTGACCTCCGGCGCGAGCCGCGCCAGGGCCATGAGGTCGAGCGTGCCCTGGTCGGCCGCCCGGCACGCGGCTGCCATCCCCGGCGCCTCGTCGAGCAGGCCGAGTGCCTGGGCCACCGACGAGCCGTAGGTGTCGCAGTCGACGAGCAGGGTGGGCCCGTGCACCGCCAGCTCCGCGGCCAGGTTGAGGGCGACCGTGCTGCGCCCCGGTGCGCCGGCAGGTCCCCAGACGGCGATGACCCGGCACGGCGCCTCGGGCGGGGCGGGCAGGTCCGGCACGTCGGGTGCCTCCCCCTGCGCGTCGGCAGCCGGTCCGTCCTGGGTCAGGTGCGCGCCGTGGGCGAGGACCAGGCCGTCGCGGACGAGGCCGTCGAGGAGGTCCTCGAGCTCCGGTGCCGTGATGTCGGTGCGCACCACCACGTCGAGACCCAGCTGCCGCAGCCGACGCTCGCCCAGCTCGTCCCCGGGCTCGGTCACACCCCCGACCACGACGCCGTGGCTGGCCAGCTCGTGCAAGGCGCTGCGGTCCAGGGCACGAAGGTCCGGGGAGACCAGGGCCACCTCACCCAGCCCGGCGGCCGCAGCCGCGAGGAGGTCCGGCAGGTCCGCGCACCGCCGGGCGACGGCGTACTCGGCCGTGGCCCCCAGCGCGGTGACGAGGTCGGACTCGCCGGGGCCGGTCAGTGCCGTGACGACCGGGTGGCTCACTGGTCGGCCTCGGCGGTGCCGCCCGGCACCGCCACGAGGGTCACCCGGGCGCCCGCGTCGACCTGGCCGATGATGTCCTTGATGCGGGACGAAGGCGCCATCACCTGCACGGGACGATCGCCTCCGGCACCACCGGAGAGCCCTCCCGCGGCCTTCGGCAGGCCCCCGACGGAGACGCCGGCAAGCGCCAGCTCGGGACCGGTGAACTTGGTCGCCCCCGTCGCGGCCGGGTCGACGGGGTTGACGTAGACGTCGACCCTGCTGCCCACGGTCAGGGCGGCGACGGACCCCGCGTCGACGGAGAGCACCAGCGGCTGCACCCCGACCTGCTCCCGGCTGCCGACCGCCACGCGCGGGACGAGCTCGCCCTCGCCCACCTCCCGGAGGACGAAGCGCCCCGGCGCCAGCCCGGAGTCGGCCGGGAGGTACTGGTCCGTCCTGGAGCCCAGCTGCACGTCGACGCGCGTGAGGTCGTCGGCGCTGAGGGGGCGGCCGGGGACCAGCGGCCCACGGGCGGCATACACCGGGGTGCGGTCGTCGGCGGACGACACGACCACCGAACCGAGCGCCACCGAGGCGAGCACGAGCACCAGCCCGACGACCAGTCTCGCGTCGCGCCATCCCGGCTTCTGCAGTCGTCGTGCGCTGGGCACCGGCAGGTCACTCACGTCGTCGTCCCCCTACGGCATGGTTTGCCCGGCTTTGGGCAGCCGGCGGAGCCATCATGGCGCAGGGCGGCGGGTTGCCGCCCAGCGAATCCACAGGTTCGGGGTCATCCACAGGTCTTGGGCGCCAACTCCCCCAAACGGCTGACAATGAGAGACTTTGGCGATCGACCGGACGCGGACACACCGACATGGTAAAAATTTGGTCAAGGGACGCCATGGTTCCGTCAAGAGCAGTCGATGGCAGGTAAAGACAGGGGGCCCATGATGGCCAAGCGGTTCATCCAGTTGTCAGAGGTGTCCGAGATCCTCGACATCTCCTCGGCCCAGGCCTACGCCCTGGTCCGGTCCGGAGAGCTCCCGGCCATCAAGGTCGGCGGACGCGGCCAGTGGCGCGTCGAGGTCGCCGAGCTCGAGACGTACATCCAGCGGATGTACTCCGAGACCAAGACCTTCGTCGCCGCACACCCGTTCGGCCAGGGCACCGACTGACCGGAGCCCGATGGTGCGAGCCCGGACCCTCGCGGCCCGGGCTCGCAGCGTGAGGGCTCAGGTCGCGCTGACGACCACGACGGCCTCGAACGGGACAAGTCGGCGGCCCGTGACGTTCTCCGGGCGCCGGGGCAGGTCGGCTGCGTGCTCGGAGAGGTCGAGCACGTCGCGGCCGACCCCGTCGATCGTGCCGGTGACGCCCGCCCCCGAGTGGTCGGTCAGCGTCACGACGGCCCGGTCGCGGCTCAGGCCGCGCAGCGCGTAGCCGAACCCGAACGAGCGGCCCATCGCTGACCCACCCGTCCGGCCGCTGAGGCCGGTGACCGCGGCGAGGCCCCCGAAGGGCACGAGCGCCATCCGCCCGGCCTCACCGGTCAGGAGCACCCACCCGTCGCCGACGTCGGCGACGCGTCCGCTGAGCGTCGTGCCGGTACGCAGCCCGAGCCCGACCCGGGCGTCGCCTGCAGCGCCCAGCCGCTCGTAGAGACCCAGCGCCGCCCTCTCCCGGCGCGTGCGGTCGGCCACCTCGGCATCGAGCTCGCGGCGCACCTCGGCATCCCACTGCGCCGACAGGTCGCCGAACAGCTCGTCCCACCGCATGCGCCATCCCCCTTGTCGCCGTGCCCATCATGTCGAGCCGCGTCCGAGCCCACCCGACCCCCGCTGGTGACTGTAGTAGGCACCCATTGCGTTCGCCAACGCACCTTGCTACGTTCTAACATAAGCAAACGTAAGCAAATGCATGTATCAGGGGGTTGACATGAGCAGGCGACGAAAAGAAGACAGAGGACGTCGTAGGGTGACGACGGCACGGGTTGCCGGAGCGGCGACGGTGGCTGGGGCGGCGACGGTGGCCCTGCAGGTGGGGCTGGTGGCGGCGACGCGCTGGGCGTGGGACGCGGTCGCCGCCCCAGGGCCGGCCACCCTCGACGAGGTCCTCGGCCTCACGTCCTCCGCAGCTGCTGCCGCACTGGTGCTGTGGTGGGGGCTGGGAACCCTGGTCGCGGTCGGGTCCCACCTGCAGGGGCGACCGGGTCGATGGTGCGGGCGACTCGCCGCCGGCGCCGCGCCTGCGGTGTCCCGTCGCGTCGCCGCAGCACTCGTCGGTGTCGCCGTGGGTGGCGCACTGGCGCCCGCCGCCGCCATGGCCTCGACGACGCCCCCACCCCTGACCACCACCATGCCCAGCACCAAGACCACCACGACGACCACGGTCGCGGCGGGCCCGGGGTGGCGGCCGACCGCACCGAACGAACGCGCGACGACGGACGGGGACGCCCCGGCACCCCGCTCCGCCCACGGCGAGCGCGGAAGCCGGCCGGCCACCGATGGCCCCGCGCCCTCCCCCACCACCGGGCGCGGAGACGGTGCCGACGCGCCGGGCTGGACCCCGACGCGCCCGGTGCAGCGC